>DAIPYT010000044.1:0-23128 GCA_036782595.1 Mycobacterium sp.
AAGGACTTGGCGATGCTGCTGCTGCGCATGGGCCGCGGCCGGCTCGGGCACTGACGCCGGCCATCAGAGGCCGCCGGCTCGGGCACTGACGCCGGCAATCAGACAGCGCTGGCCAGATCCCTGCCGGCCGTCTCACCGATGCGCAACAGCGCGACGATCGTCACCAGACCGCAGCCCATGGCGATCAGCACCAGTGGCCAGCTTCTGGGGCCTCCGACGAGCAGAGCGCTCGCCAGCAACGGGGTGAACCCGGCCCCGATCAACGCCGCGAGTTGATAGCCCAGCGATACGCCCGTGTAGCGGACCTCGGTGTCGAACATCTCCGACAGCATTGCTCCCAGTGGGCCGTACATCGCTCCTTCGATGATCTGGCCGATGACCACGGCGATGATCAGGCGGGGCGTCGACAGCCCGTCGATGAGCGCGTACATCGGATAGGCGTACACCACGATCGCCGCGGCCCCGGCCATCATGACCGGGCGGCGACCCAGCCGATCCGACAGCGCCGAGAACACCGGAATGGCGATCAGCACCGCGACACCGCCCAACAGTTTCGAGGACAGGATTGCCGACATCGGATAGCCGATGTTGCGCGTGTAGCTGATCATGTAGGTACTGAGCAGCGCGGTCAGACCGAACGGTCCGATCCCCACGGCGCAGGTGAGCAGCAACGGCCGCGGCCGGCGCAGCACGGACTTCAGCGGAATGACGCCAGCGCCGCGCGCGGACTCGTGGGCCGCGATGAACACCGGGCTTTCCGAGACGCCGATGCGCACATAGAGCCCGATCACCAGCAGCGCGGCGCTGAGCAGGAACGGCACCCGCCAGCCCCATGACATCAGCGCCTGATCGGACAAGCCGCTCAGGGCCAGGACGACGACCGTCGACAGCAGTCCCCCGATCGCTGAACCCATCTGGGCGATGCCGTTCCAACGTCCGCGGGCGGACGGCGCGGCATGCTCGGCGACCATCAGGGTGGCGCCGCCCCACTCGCCCCCGACCGCGATGCCCTGACCGACGCGAAGCAACACCAACAGAATCGGCGCCGCTCGGCCGATCATCTCGTAGGTCGGCAGGCAGCCGATCAGAAAGCTCGCCGCCCCCATCAAAGTCATCGTCGAGACCAGGGTCCGTTTGCGTCCCAGCCGATCGCCGAAGTGGCCGAACAGGATTCCGCCCACCGGCCGGGCCACATAGCCGGCGGCCAGAGTGCCGAACGCGGCCACCGCCGCCGCAGACGGATCCGACCCGGGAAAGAACAGCCGATCGAACACCAGCGCCGTCATCGTCGCGTACAGCAGGAAGTCGTAGTACTCCACCGTCGTTCCGGCCAGGCTGGACAGCGTGATCCGGCGCAGGTCCCTGGACTGGGGGCCGTTGAGCCTGTTGGCCATCTAGGCAGTCAGGGTCGGCACCGCGGGGGTGAGGGTGACGATCACGTCGTTGAAGTCGCGGTCGTTGCCCCACTGCAAGGGTCGCTTGTCCTCGAAGCCGAAGCTCACGCCACGGTCCGGGGTGATCAAGCTGAGGGCCTGGTTGGCCCGCCAGTTGTTGGCCGCGGAGTAGGAGCTGAGCAGGTTGCGCTCGCTGCCGTTCACCAGCAGCAACGCCCCGTAGTTGCGGTTGAGATCCAATGGCAGGCCGGTGAACTCAGCCGCGTCGCCGAAGTCCGGCATGTCCTGGGATCCCAGGACCAGACCGAGGTTCTTGGCGTTGTCCAGGGCGGCCTTCAGATAGCCGAGCTGCCCGGGCAGCCGGGTCCGGCCCTTGCTGTCGACCACCGCGCCGGTGACCGGATCGGCCTCGTACAGGGCCAGGCCGTCGGCTCCGGCGGACAGACGTCGCACGGTGAGCACACCGCTCTGGTCGCCGGTGGTGGTGCCGGTACCGGGCAGGGTGAAGGTGGCCAGCACGTCATCGCCGGCGTCGTCGGGGTTGCCGGCGGCGAATCGGGCCAAGGCCCCGTTCGATGTCACCTCCAGGCTCACCAGCGTCAGGTCGCGGCCGTTCATACGTGCGGTCGGGGTCCAATTTCCGGCCGCTATCCGCGCCGATCCGGCCCCTCCCTCGGACCGGCCTTCTGTGCTCTGCCAGTTCAGGGCCGGATCGTTACGGAACAGATCGCCGGCCTGCAGCGACCCGGACTCGGCGCCGCGGGCCCAGCGGGCCAGCAGCGTGGAGGCGGTGCCGTTGCTGAGGCCGAAGGTGACCCGACCGGCACCGCTGTCGGTGCGCGTCACCTGCACCGTCTGCGCCTCGGAGAGGGCCAACTGAGATCCCTGCTGCGCAACGGGGCCGGTCCAAGTGCCGTAGCGCAGGCCGACTCGTGCATTGTCGGCAAGGCTGATACCGCGGAAGTTGACCTGGTAGCTGGAGGTGGCGTCGCCGCTGTACTTCACCCGCAGCGACCCCGGGGCGGCCAACTTGTTGAGGGTTACCTTCGCCGCGCCGTTCTGGACGGTGGCGGTCCCCACTTCCTGGCCCAGGGAGTCGACGACGCTCAGGTCACCTGCCTGGGGCGCCAGGTACTTCTGCTGCGCACCCTTCCCGGTGTAACCGGTCGTCAACGCGGTGTCAGCCAGAAGCTGGCGCGCCTGCTGCGAGGGCGGCAGCAGCGAGAGGTCCACTCCGCCGAATGCCCCGTCAGCTCGTGAGCTGCCGCCGGCGACGCCGGTGGCGGTCATCAGGTACCAGTCGTGGTAGGGGTCGGCACCGGTGGGCCGACTGGCGGCCAGGGTGTACTGGGCTTCCATATCGATGTTGATGCCGACCAGCAGAGAGTTGTTCTTGTCCAGTGGGGTTTCGGCGACCGTGCTCGAGCCGCGGTCGTTGCGCTGTTTGATCGCGTAGGCGACCTGCTGGTACCCCGATCCGGGGTTCACCAGGTTTACCCCGTTGAGTTGTCCGCCGCTGAAGCTCAGCGCCACCACGGCCCGGGTCGGATCGGAGCTGTTGAATCCGAGCGGATTGGCGGGGTTGTTGCCGAGGATCTCGAATTCCTGTGTGACGTCCAGATAGCTGCTGACTGAGGGATCGGACTCGAAATACCCATTGCCCTTGTTCACCAGTTGCACGTTGGTGAGGGAACCATTGGCATCAACGTCAAAGCTGAACAGCGCCAGATCGTTCACCTTGGCACTGCTGGGCGACCACTGCTTGTAGAACAGTGTGCCGGGGTCGAAGCTCGTGACTCCCTGGCTGCGACCGATCAGCGCAACAGCCGGATCGATGGGCTGGGCCGTTTGGTAGTGCACCATCATGTAGCTGTCGTCGGCATCGAGTTGGGCTGCGCCCGAGCCGAATCCGTACAGTCCGGAGAGATCGCCCTGGTTCGGGTTCAGCAGACTGAGGTATGTGGGCTGTTTGAGGTCGAATTCTTTGGGGGTCCCCGTTTTCGGATCAGTCGTGATGCTCGTGATTGTCAGCTTGGCCGGATCGGTCCCGTTGTAGCCGGTTCCCACCGGCCAGTTGACCTTGCTGTAGCTGTAGTAACCGCTCAGCCCGACGCTGGTGGGGCTACCCGCCTGATAAGGCGCCAAGAAAGAGGCTTCAGAGTTCGGGGTGGCGGTCGTGCCGAACTTGTTGATGTCGTAGTTGTAGAGCGGCGCACCGTCCTTGGCGCCGACGAGGTTGGCGTAGTTGATCGGCGAAATCACCCCGGTGCCATAGGGAGCCAAGTTGAGCGAATCGAGCGACTTGCCGCCATCACCGATGGTGAAGAACGGGATTCCGGTGCCGATGCCGTCGGCCGATGACGTCATCTCCAGAACGCGTGAATAGGCGTGGCTGTGACCGTTCATGTACGCGTCGAACAGGTTGTCCCCGTTGACGTCCTGTAACCCCTGGAGAAAGTTGAGGACCGCGGCATTGCTGGTGTAGCTGTCTTGAGCGTTGTTATCGGTATTGCCGACGTGATAGCCGGGATGGTGGCCCATCACGATGTTCCAGACCGCATCAGAGCCTGCCAAATCATCCTTGGCCCAGAGGAACATCTCTCGCCCGATAGACGGATCGTTGGCAAGCGCGTCGGGCTCCTGGAACCAAGCCTCCGATGCAGTCAAGTCCGTATTCCGGACGTCGTAGTCGAGGATCTTGGTGAGCGCGCTCACCTTTTCGCCGGTAATCGGGCTGGTGACTTGGTTTTTGGTGTTCGGTGCGAAGTTGAACATGTAAAAACCCGCATCGGTGAGCAGGCGGGTGGTGTCGATGATCGTCAGATGGATGAGCGGTCGTCCATCGCCCGCGTCGCCGAGGTCGACGCCGTAGTAGATGCCGTACCCGTTCGGGTCCAGCTTGCCGATTGTGAGGCTGCCGGGTTTGAGGTTGCCAGGGTTTCCGGCGCCGAGGTAGGCGTGGTAGTCGAGCAGACTCTGCGTGCTGCCCACCTTGCTGTCAATCTTCCCGGATGTGGTCGTGTTGTCTTTGATGTTGTTCTGGTAGTCATAGGCGTCAGGCCCGATGGGCTCTCCGATGTATTCCCTGTCGAAGTCGACCTGATCGACGCTCGCGTCGTTGTAGGTACCGATGATTTCAGCTTCATCGTGATTGCCGGGCACGGCGAAGTAGTGGTTCACTCCGTCGGGGCTGCCGCCGGGCTGGCTCGGATCGGCGGGGTTGGGGAAGCCGTTGGGGAAGTTGTAGATGTTGTAGGGCCATTGCGTCTTGCCCGGTTCCGCGTCGACGCCCCCAAGGGTGCCGTCGGCGTAGATCGAGCCGGGCTGGGTGTAGGCCGGTGGGGCGTAGGGGTGGATCCAGTCGTTGTAGTACTGGCCGATGTTGTAGTCCAGCAAGGTACTGGAGGCGACGTTGTAGGACTCGTCACCGAGTTGGATGACGTCGGTCGGATTCCAGCCGCGCATCATCTCTGCCACGGCCTGCTGGAGCGGGCCGCTGGCTCCGGTGTCGTAGCGCCGGTAGCCACCCGGGGAGTAATAGAAGTTGGTCCCGTTGGTGTAGGAGTTGCCGGCATCTCCGAAGATCGCGAGCCGGATAGCGGGGCCGGCGGGGGCTGCCTGCGGTACGGGGTCCGGTGCCGTCAGCGAGTTCGCCGTCACGGTCTGGGCGGATGGTGCGACACTCTGGCCGGGCCCGTTCCGACGGGCGAGCAGCATTGCCCCGGCGAGGAATTCGCTGAACTGTCCGGTCGGCAGCAGGTGGGAGAGATTGGCGAACGCGGCCGGCTGCGGTCGGGGCGCCAGCCAGCTCGGCAAGGCTTCGGCGTCGCCGCCGCAACCGCCGCGCCGTCGGCGGCCGCAGTCGGAACCCGCGTGACGTCAGAGAGCACCGGCGCTGTCGGGGCCGGGGTGGTGGGCGATGTCGTCGAGGCGGAAGCCTGGCGGTCAGGACCGGCGACCGTGGCGGCGGGTCGTTCTGCGCGGCGCGCGGCCGCCGGTGCGACGGCCTGGGTCGGACGCGATCCGCGCTCAGCCCGCGAGCGGGTCGAGGGGGACTTGCGTTCAGCGGGAGCCGTCGAGGACCGCGCCGAAGGTGCCTGCTTGGAGGCCGGTGCCCCCGACCGGCCACCACCGCTGTCCGCCGAGGGCGACCCATCCTGGCTGTCGGCCGCGGCTACCGCGGCCTGCGGCCCTGCCAGGCACAGCCCGAGTGCGACCGCCGCTGCGCCAACCCGGGCAGCCTTTTCGTGGGTCATTTAGTTCCTTCAGCGGTGGTGTGGGACTTAGCTGGAAGGCGACGCTACAGAACCACCCGCCTGGTGTTCAGGAAACGCCACGGCGATCGCCGGACTGACTGAGCAAGGCCCGCAAACCGGAATCCGGCTATGGTCGTCCTACTCGTCGGAGAGCAAAGCCGACCTGAGCCTAGGGTCTCCGCTGAAGCGGAACCGACGTGAGAGCAGACCGGATGACGACAGCGGCCGACTGTGCAATGCGGGAGTGCTCCGCCTGCCATCAGGGCGTGCCGACCGGGCCGTTCTGCGGCAGATGCGGCGCAGACCAGCGGACCCGCGCCACGCAGCGTCGCAAACTTCTGCGGCCGAATGTGTTCATCGCCGCGCACCGCCAGCCGGTTTTCATCCCCATGTTCACCAGCACACTGTGCCCGCATCTGGCCAGCACCGACCGCATCGTGTTCCGGCATGGGCTGATCCTGGCGGCGGGCGGACTTATCGGGGTCTCGGCATTGCAGCATCTTCCGCTCCTGGTCGTATTGACCGCTTTCGCGATACCGCTGCTGTTCGTTCTCTACCTGTGGCGGTCCGATATCTTCCGCGACATTCCCGCCCGCGCCATGATCCTGGCGCCGATCATCGGCGTTGCACTCAGCGTCACCTGGTGGGTGTGGAGCGCGGACCGGGTTTCTGATTCCTACGGAATACCACTCTCGGCCGGCTTCCAGCTAAAAGACGTGCTGAACCTCGGATTGGTGGTGTCCGCAGGAGACACATTGCTCATGCTGGCGCCGGCGGTGGTGGTTCGACTGCTGAGACTTCCCTCGATCGAGTCGCTTGACGGATACGTCATCGGGGCCCTTGGCTCGTTGGCGTACACGACCGCGGCCACCGTCACCTGGCTGGCGCCCCAGTTCGTCGCGGGTCTCCTCGACTATCACGACTCCTGGCGCCTGCTCTCGCGGGCCATTCTGTACGGAGTTTTCGACCCGCTCACCGCGGCCGCTGCTGGCGGCACGATGGGACTGCTGCTGTGGTTCCGCCCCGGTAAGCGAACCGAGCAACCCCAGCGGCTTCGGATGATTCTGGCGATCTGCGCCGCCGTCTGCTGCTGCTGCTACCTCGGGGTGTACGTCGTGGACGCCAGCAACAATCCCAGAGGGCTGGAAACAGCGATCAACCTGGCCATCACGGTTGCGGCCGTGCAGACCCTGCGGTTCGCCCTGCAGATTGCGGTTCTGCATGAGGCACCTGACGACGCGACCGGCGAACCGGTTATGTGCATCCACTGCTCGGCGGCGGTGCCGGACATGCCGTTCTGCCCGGAATGTGGGTGTGCGGCCCGGGCCTCATCCCGGTCCGCCCGCCGACTCCGCTATGTGGGTTGCGCACCGTGACAAGCCGATTCGCGCGGATCGCAGGCGTCACGCTCGTTCTCGCCACCCTGGTGTCGGTCAAGGATCGTTGGGACTCGCCGCCTCGCAACCTCATCAGCGGCCCGTACTCGCGTCTACTAGCCGCCGCGGCAGATCTCGGCGAGGCCCGCTCCGAAAGCGTCAAAGTGACCGCGGAGTTGCGCGCACCGGCCGACCCGGTATCACTGCGGGAATGGGCGCGGGCGCACGGCCTGTCGGTTCGCTGGCACGCCGGGGACAACTGGGCGGTCATCGAGGGCGGCCCGGACGCGATCGCGACAGCATTCGAGGTTTCGGTGCGCGACTACCGGATTCGCGGTGGAACCGAAGACGGCCGGGTCTTCTATGCCTCACCACAGCAGCCGGACATCCCCGCCGCGGTCGCTGGCGAAGTGGCCGGGATGGGTCGCATCCTCGGCTATCTCCCGTACCGGACGGTCGTCCCCCCGACCCCGCCACGTGATGTTCCGGACGGCGGCCTGCTGCCGCACCAGCTCCTGACCGCCTACAACGCCAGACCCCTTGCCGATGCCGGTCACACCGGCAAGGGCTTCACCGTCGTGGTGTGGGGTTTCGATGGTTTCGACCAGCAGGACTTGGACATGTTCGCCGACATCTTCGACCTCCCCAGGTTCACGCCGGAGGTGGTGGGCGGCATGCCGCAGCAGCGTGGTGTCGAATCCACCATGGATCTTCAGATGGTCCACGCCGTCGCCCCCGACGCGAAACTGGTTTTGGTCAACTCCCGCCCGAGCGTTGAGAGCGGAGGGGGCTTCGACAAACTCGCCGAACTGATGCGATCAGTGGACCGACAGTTCCCCGGAGCGATCTGGAGTTTCTCCATCGGCTGGGGTTGTGACCGATTGTTCAACGCCGCCCATCTGACCCCGGTGCGTAGCGCACTGACCGCAGCGATCCGCAACGGGACCACGGCATTCGACGCCTCCGGGGACATCGCCGGCTTGGAGTGCAAGGGCGGCAAGAAGTGGTCTGACCCGCCGTCCCCCGATGACGTCGGACTCGACGCGGTGTCCTCGCTGCCTGAGATGACCGCCGTCGGCGGGACCCGGCTGTCCACCGATGCCGACGGACAGTGGGTGGCCGAGCAGGCCTGGTACGACGTTCCACTCACCCAGGGTTCCGGCGGCGGCGCCTCGGCGCTGTTCGCCCGTCCGGCCTGGCAGACCGTCGACCCTGCAGCAGGACCGCCGGATAAGCGGCTGGTACCCGACATCGCCGCGGTCGGCGACCCGTTCACCGGGGTGAAATTCGTTTCCCGACAACAGATCCTGGTGGGTGGCGGCACCTCGCAGTCCGCCCCCATCTGGGCCGGTCTGGCGGCGATCATCAACGGTAAGCTGGCGTCAGCGGGAGCCCGCCCACTCGGGGATTTCAATCCCCTGCTGTACAAGGTCGCCAAGAGTTCAGCGTTGCCCAGTTTCCGCGACATACGTTACGGCGGCAACGCTGTCACCCCCAGCGGCCGCCCCGGCTATGACACCGTGACGGGCCTCGGCAGTCCGAATGTCGACAATCTGGTCAAGGCCATCCTGCTGGCCCGGCCGGGATCCTCATGAAGATCCGGGGCCGGAAATACTATGTGACCCTTGGATTGTGGGTGCTCGGCCTGATGGGCGCACTGCTCATCCTCAACGTCATCGACACCAGGGTGGCGGACGCTCCGGTCTACTCCTGTCCCCCGGATTGCGGCCGGCCCCCGACCGCACTGCCCGTTTCGACTAATCCGAAGTTCACCGCACCGGGCGGGGAATTCTCGGTGTCCTACCCGGCTCCGGGTGCCGCCTACGAGGTCACCACCCAGGACAACGGGGTGACCGCCAAGTGGCTCCTCGGAGATGGCGGTACGTTGCGCCTGTTCAGCCAGCCCGCCGCAAGCCGCGACGCAACCGCGGTGGTCGAACAGGTTCTGGCGGACGCCTTCCCCGACTCGGTGGTGTCTTATGAGTTGCCCAACGCAACACTGGGCTACCACAACGGATACGGAGTGGTAGCCGACTTTCCAGTCCCGGCGGGCGAACCGCTTCGGGTCATCGCCATTGCTGCGGTGAAGAACGATCTCGCCCTGGTGGCTCTGGCAGAGGGGCCCTTCCGGCAGTTCACCCAGGAGTACGGGCCCGGTCCGCCATCCCCGGCGAACGTCCAGATTGCCCAGGACATGGGCAAGTACGTGGACAGTTTCAGTTGGCGCGGCGACCCGCCGAAGTGATGGCGAACCAGTACCGAATCAACGCTGCTACTTCGTCAGCGCGATGTATTTCACGTCGAGGTACTCCTCGATGCCCTCGAAGCCACCCTCCCGGCCGAAGCCGGACTCCTTGACCCCGCCGAACGGCGCGGCCGGGTCGGAGATCACCCCGCGGTTGACACCGACCATGCCGGAGGCGATGGACTCGGCCACCCGCAGCGCCCGATCCAGCGACTGCGTGTAGATGTAGGACGCCAGGCCGTACTCGGTGTCGTTGGCGGCGGCGACGCCCTGCTCCTCGGTATCGAAGCCGACGATCGGCGCGACGGGCCCGAACACCTCCTCTTTGAGGATTCGGGCGTTCGGAGGAACCTCGGTGAGCACGGTGGCCGGGTAGAAGTTGCCGGGGCCGCCGGGGGCCTGACCGCCGACCGCCAGCTTGGCGCCCTTCTCGACGGCGTCGTTGACCAGTTCCTGCACCGAGGCCACCTGCTTGGGATTGACCAGCGGACCCAGTTTGGTCGACGGATCCAGCCCGTTTCCGATGTTCAGCTCGCCCATCTTCTTGACGAACTTGTCGGTGAAGTCCTCCAGCAGAGGATTGGCGACGTAGAGCCGGTTGGCCGCGGTGCAGGCCTCACCGCCATTGCGCATCTTGGCCAGCATCGCGCCCTCGACCGCGGCGTCGACGTCGGCGTCGTCGAACACCACGAAGGGGGCGTTGCCGCCGAGCTCCATCGATGTACGCAGCAGCGCGTCGCTAGCCTGCTTGAGCAGTGCCTTACCCACCCCGGTGGAACCGGTGAAGCTCATCTTGCGCAGCCGACCGTCCTCGATGAGCGCGGTAGTCACCTCACGCGGGCGGTTACTCGGCAGCACTGACAGCACACCCTTGGGCAGTCCGGCCTCGCCGATGAGTTTGGCCAGCAGCATCATGGTCAGCGGCGTCTCTTGGGCCGGCTTGACGATCATCGTGCACCCGGCAGCCAGCGCCGGACCGATCTTGCGAGTGCCCATCGCCAGCGGGAAGTTCCACGGGGTGATCGCGTAGCAGGGGCCGACCGGTTGCTTGGTGACGATGATGCGGCCGGTCCCGGCCGGGCTGGGGGTGTACCGGCCGTGGATCCGGACGGCCTCCTCGGCGAACCAGCGGAAGAATTCGGCGCCGTACTTGACCTCGCCCATGCTTTCGGCGAGGACCTTCCCCATCTCCAGGGTCATCAGGGTGGCGAAGTCGTCGGCGCGGTCGATGATCATCTCGAACACCGACCGCAGGATCTCGCCGCGCTCCCGGGCCGGGGTGGCGGCCCATTCGTGCTGCACCGCGCAGGCGGCGTCCAGGGCGGCGACCGCGTCGGCGGCGTCGGCGTTGGACAGCGTGGCGAGCACCTCGTCAGTAGCCGGGTTGTGAACCTCGAAGGTGGAGGTCGCCGGACGCTCCTCCCCCCCGATCCACAGGCCGGTCGGAACCGACGCCAACAAACGCGAGACATCTGGATTAGCCATAGCTCAATGATCTACCCCATGACGCCGCGGCGCCGCATAGGGTCTGGAGAATGAGCGCCGACTTCGCCGACATCGCCGACATCACAGCCAGCGCCGCCTGGAAAGCGCTGGGCCGCCACCACTCCGAGACCGCCGACACCACCCTGCGTCAGATGTTCGCCGAGGATCCCGACCGTGGCCGCGAACTGACGCTGAGCGTCGGCGATCTCTACATCGACTACAGCAAGCACCGCGTCACCCGGGAGACGCTGGCCCTGCTGGTGGATCTGGCCCGTGCGGCCGGACTCGAACAGCGCCGCGACGCGATGTTCGCCGGCGAGCACATCAACACCTCCGAGGACCGGGCCGTGCTGCACACCGCGCTGCGGCTTCCGCGCGAGGCGTCGCTGACCGTCGACGGTCAGGACATCGTCGCCGATGTGCACGCCGTCCTCGATGCGATGGGCGACTTCACCGACCGGTTGCGCTCGGGTGCGTGGACCGGCGCGACCGGTCAGCGGATCCAGACCGTGGTCAACATCGGTATCGGGGGTTCCGACCTCGGTCCGGCAATGGCCTATCAGGCGCTGCGCCATTACGCCGACGCCGGCATCTCCGCGCGGTTCGTCTCCAACGTCGACCCGGCCGACCTGGTGGCAAAACTGGACGGACTGGATCCGGCGACAACGCTGTTCATCGTCGCCTCCAAGACGTTCACCACACTGGAGACGCTCACCAACGCCACCGCGGCGCGGCGCTGGCTCACCGATGCCCTCGGTGATGAGGCGGTGGCCAAACACTTCGTCGCAGTGTCGACAAACAAGAAACTCGTTGAGGGATTCGGCATCGACAGTGCCAACATGTTCGGCTTCTGGGACTGGGTGGGCGGCCGCTACTCGGTGGACTCGGCCATCGGCCTGGCGTTGATGGCGGTGATCGGCCGGGCGGGGTTCGCCGACTTCCTCTCCGGGTTCCACATCGTGGACCGGCACTTCGCCACCGCCCCACTGGAGTCCAACGCGCCGGCCCTGCTGGGCCTGATCGGCCTGTGGTACTCCGACTTCTTCGGCGCGGAAACCCGTGCGGTACTGCCGTATTCGAATGACCTGGCCCGGTTCGCCGCCTATCTGCAGCAGCTCACCATGGAGTCCAACGGCAAGTCGGTACGCGCCGACGGCACGCCGGTCAGCACCGGTACCGGTGAGATCTTCTGGGGCGAGCCGGGCACCAACGGCCAGCACGCTTTCTATCAGCTGCTGCACCAGGGCACCCGGCTGGTGCCGGCCGACTTCATCGGCTTCTCCCAACCCACCGACGACCTGCCCACCGCCGACGGCTCGGGGAGCATGCACGACCTGTTGATGAGTAACTTCTTCGCCCAGACCCAGGTGCTGGCCTTCGGCAAGACCGCTGAGGAGATCTCGGCCGAAGGTACGCCACCCAGCGTGGTTCCGCACAAGGTGATGCCGGGCAACAAGCCGACGACGTCGATCCTGGCGACCCGTCTGACCCCGTCGGTGCTGGGTCAGTTGATCGCCCTCTATGAACACCAGGTCTTCACCGAGGGCGTGATCTGGGGTGTGGACTCGTTCGACCAGTGGGGCGTGGAACTGGGCAAGACCCAGGCCAAGGCGCTACTGCCGGTCATCACCGAGGACGCCTCGCCGCCGGCGCAGTCGGACAGTTCAACGGATGCACTGGTGCGCCGCTACCGCGAGGAGCGCGGCCGGGTGGGAGGGGGCGCCGGAAGCTAGGCGAAGGGTTTGGTCAGTCGGGGCGGTAGCGCCTTGAGCATTCGCACCAGCGGGATCCACGGCCAACCCGGGACGATGGCCCGGCCCTTCTCCCTCTCGATGGCGTCGACCATCTTGGCCACGCCGGTTTCGTTGTCCACCATGAGCATTGTCTTGGCCGTTCTGGCCGTCATCTCCGACTCGATGTAGCCGGGTTCGATCACCGTGACGCGTATCGGCCCGGACGGGTACTCCGCGCGCAACGACTCCCCCAGTGACGACACCCCCGCCTTACTCGCCGCGTAGGCGGCCTTCACCCCGCCAACCCCCTTGTTGGCCAGCACGCTGGAGATCAGCACCAGATGCCCGGACCCCTGCCTCTTGAAGATCTCCAGCGCGGTCTCGATCTGCACCAGTGCCGAGAGAAGATTCGTCTCGATCGTCGCCTTATTGGCCCAGAGTTTCCCGGTGCCCAGTGGCGCGCCCTTGCCTATTCCGGCGTTGACGATGACGCGATCCAGACCACCGAGTTCACCGGCCAACGCGGCGAACACCTCCGGCACCCTCTGGTGATCATCGACGTCAAGTTCGGCGACGGCGACGGTGATGCCCGGATATCGCTGGGAGAGTTCGGCTTTGAGCTCCTGCAGCCGGTCGATCCGACGGGCGCACAACGCCATATCGCGCCCCTGGGCGGCGAACACCCGCGCCATCCCGGCGCCCAGTCCGGAGCTTGCCCCGGTGATCAGGATGCGTTGTCTGATCTTTTGGGTCCGAGTCATTTCAACAACCTCGACATGCGCCGGTCGGCGAGCACCTTGCCGCCGGTCTGACAACCCGGACAGTATTGAAAGGACTTGTCGGCGAAGGACACTTCGCGCACGATATCCCCGCACACCGGGCAGGGGAGGCCGGTACGGGCATGGACCTGAAGGCCGGAGCGCTTCTCCCCCTTCACGGTTGCGGCCTGCTGGCCGACCGAGCGTTCGACGGCATCGCTGAGCACCGCCGCCATGGCGGCGTGCAAGGCGGCCACCTGCGACCCGGTGAGTTTCGACGCCGTCGCGAACGGGGAGAGTCTGGCGGCGTGCAGGATCTCATCGCTATAGGCGTTGCCGATCCCGGCGATGATCTTCTGATCGGACAGGACGGTCTTGATCCGACCGCTGTTGGGCGCCAACAGTTCACCGAGTTGATCAGCAGTCAGGCTCAGCGCATCCGGCCCGAGTCCCGCGATCCCCGGGACCGCCGTCGGGTCGGAGACCAGCCACACCGCCAGGCGCTTCTGGGTACCGGCCTCGGTGAGGTCGAAACCGGCGCCACCTTCCAGATGCACCCCGTCGAGGTGAACCCGCAGGGCGATCGGCCCCTTACCGGGCTTGAGTGGCGTCGGGCTGAGTTTGTCCGACCAGCGCAGCCAGCCCGCCCGCGACAGATGGGTGATCAGGTACAGATCGCCGGCCTGCAGGCCTAGGTACTTGCCCCAGCGGTGGGCGGCGGTGACGGTGCGGCCGTGCAGTGCCGCGGTGGGCGGGTCGAAGGTCTTCAGTGCCGACAGCGATGCGACGTCGACCCGTTTGATCTCCGCGCCGACGGCATGCCGGCGGAGATGATCAGCGAGTGCCTCGACCTCGGGGAGTTCGGGCATTCGACCGGAGTCCGCTCAGCTCAGCGCCCGCTCGGCACTGCGGAACGGCACCGACAGCACCCAGCCGACAAGGGACAGCAGGATCGCGGCCCAGATTGCGGTCCACCAGAACTTGTCGATATGCAGACCCCAGTGCGTGGTGTGGTCGGTGATCCACGACGTGATCCACAGCATGAGCGCGTTGACCACCACGTGGAAGAGCCCCAGGGTGAGGATGTACAGCGGAATCGAGAACAGCTGGACGATCGGCTTGATGAACGCGTTGACCAGACCGAAGATGACGGCCACGACGAGGACGATGCCGACCTTTTGCAACGTCGAACTGCCGCCGACGAATTTCATACCCGGCACGATCAGCGTGACCACCCACAGCGCGAGGCCGGTGAGTGAGGCGCGCAAGAGGAATCCCATACGGTCGATCATGTCACGCGCGCAGCAGGTAGGTGTCCATGATCCAGCCATGCCGGGCGCGGGCGTCGGCCCTCAGCGACGCGATTCGCTCGCCCACCTCGCCGACGGTTCCGGCCACGAGTAGCTCATCATCAGTTCCGAGATAAGCCCCCCACCAGATCCTGGTTTCCGGCGGGCAGCCCAGGAACGCGCAGTCGCCGTCGAGCATGACAACCGCAGACCCGGTGAGGCCGTGTGACCGAAGTTGGCGGCCGGTGGTGATCAACACCGGCTCCCCGACATCGTTGAGCAGGATGCGGTGGCGGGCGGTGAGTGCCTGCACCGCGGTGATGCCGGGGATGACGTCGTAGCTCAACTCGACATGTTCGGCCACCTGATCGAGGATCCGCAGGGTGCTGTCGTACAGCGACGGGTCACCCCAGGCCAGGAAGGCGCCGACGCTGTCGGCGCCCAGTTCGGTTTCGATCGCATCGGCCCACAGGCGTGCCCGGGCGGCGTGCCAGTCGGCGACGGCGCTGACGTAGTCGCCCCCGGCGGGATTGGACACCGCGGCGCGCGGCGGGTCGGGGAGTTCGACGAAGCGGTAGCCCGGTTTGGTGATGAAGCGGCGGCAGATCTCCCGGCGTAGTTCGACGAGATCACTTTTGGCCTCTCCCTTGTCCATCGCGAAGAAGACGTCGGTGTCGTTGAGCGCCCGGATCGCCTGTGTGGTCACGTAGTCCGGGTCGCCCACCCCGATGCCGATGACGTGAATCGTGCGCATCAGAGGGCTCTTCGCTGTGCGGACCGCAATACCCACCTGCCCAGCAGAGCCGCTGCGAAACACGCCCCGACCGTCCCGGAGATCAGCAGCGGCAGATGACCGTCGGCGCCCCACAGCAGACCGGCCCATACTCCGGCGACCAAGATCGCCAACCCGCTGCCGCCCTGGAAAACACCCTGAGCGGTGGACTGCCGGGCCGAGCCCGCCAACGAGGACACCCACGCCTTGCCCACCCCGTCAGTGCACGCGGTGAACAACCCGTACACCCCGATCAGAATCCAAGCCGCAACGTGGTTCTCGGTCATCCCCAGGCCGATATAGCCGATGGCGAAGAACAACAGCCCGAAGCCGAACACCGCAGAGCGGGGTAGCTTGTCGGCGAGCAGTCCGGCCGGGAAGCTACCCAGCGCGTACACCAGGTTGTAGGTGACATAGGCCAGAATCACCGCGACGACACTGAAGCCGATCTCGTGGAGCCGCAACAGCAATAGCGCGTCGGGGAAGTTCACCAGACCGAAACCGACCACCACCGCCGTGACCCGCCAGAACCTTGCGGACAAGTCCCGCATACCGCTGAAAATCGGTTGCCGCGGCGGGCGGGGGCCGATGCGCGGCTTCTCCCGCACCAAGACGATGAGCAGCACCGAGAGGACCGCCGGCACCAAAGCGACATACAGCAGTGGCGCAATGCGGTGGTCCAGCAACTCGTAGCCCAGCAGTCCGAGCAGCGGGCCCACCACCGCGCCGAGGGTGTCCATGGTCCGATGGAAGCCGAAAACCTTTCCCCGCGAGGCGGAATCGATGTCCGCGACGAGTAGCGCGTCGCGCGGAACGCCACGGATTCCCTTGCCGAGCCGGTCGACCACCCGGCCGGCCAGCACACCCGGCCACGCACCGGCCGCGGCGACGATCAGCTTGCCCAGTGCCGCCATCCCGTAGCCGGTGGCGATCAGCGGGCGTTTGGCGTACCGGTCCCCCAGCGGTCCGACGGCGAGCCTGGTGACCGACGCCGCGCCCTCGGCCGCACCCTCAACCGCGCCGACCACCGCCGGCGGCGCACCGAGCACCACCGTGAGATAGATCGGCAGCAGCGGATAGAGCAGTTCACTGGCGGCGTCCTGAAGAAAGGACACCGCGGAGAGCACCCGCACATTGCGGGTAAGCCAGGGCCTGCTCATCTCTGCCGAAGTCTGTTCTCGGGAACCGCTGCAGGGGCGAGCACGAAGAAGTTCTCCTCCTCCTGCACGAAGTGCAGACACAGCAGAGCGTAGAGACCGTAGAGACAGGCGAGCAGATCATCGCTCTGCTCGGCGGTCACCGTACCGGCCGCCTCGGCGATCTCCCGATGGCTGTGCAGACGTGCAGCCATCCGATGGATTTCGGCGTGCATCCGGCTCATCGTCGCGGTGGCCTCCGGACTGCCCAACGGCCCGGCCAGCGCAGGGTAGAGCGCAGTGTCCTCGGCATCTTCGTGCGGCAGCAGGGTGTCCTGCAGGAACCGGTCCGCGGCGCGCAGGGTCACCACCGCCGCGCGGCACTCCCCCGCGCTCACCTGCTGGGCGACGTCGCGCAGTACGGACAGATCGTCGCGCATGCGGTCATGCTCGGCGGCGAAGCGCTGCAGCATCTCCTCGGTGTCGTGGCTCAACCGGACGGTACCGTCGTGGTCGCCGCGCAGTGCCCGCAGCGCGTTGAGGATCACCGCCAGGTCGATACCCTCCTGCAAGAGCGCACCGGCCGCCGGCGCCAACAGCCCGACCGCGGCAAATCCCATGGCCACCAACGACAATCCCATACCGACGACGGCACTCTGCACCGCGATACGCCGGGATCGCCGGGCGATCAGTTTGGCGTCAGCCAGCCGGTCCAGCCGGTCGGCGGTGAGCACGATGTCGGCAGCCTCTGAACTGGCGGTCGACCCGCGCGCACCCATCGCGATACCGACGTCGGCGGCGGCCAGCGCAGGCGCATCGTTGACCCCGTCGCCCACCATCGCGGTCACCGCGCGTTCGCGCTCGATGCGGACCCTGGCCACCTTGTCCTCGGGGGTCTGCTGGGCGGCCACTTCGTCAAGCCCGAGCACGGTCCCGATCTGCTGGGCGGGAGCCGGGCGATCGCCGGTGAGCATCACCAGCCGGGTGATGCCCGCGGCGCGCAGGCGACGCAGGGTTCGCGGCGCATCCGGACGCAGCGGGTCCGCCAGCAGGATGGCCCCGACCATGTCGCCGTCCACCCGAACCCAGGCCACGACGGCACCGTCGAGCGAAGCGCGGGACAGCACCGACGCGGCCCAGTCGTCGAGTTGACCGTCCAGGCCCAGATTGCCGACGTGGACCCGGCGGCCGTCCACCATCGCCGAGACGCCAGTGCCGGCCTCCTCTTCGGCGCCGGTCGGCATGCTCAATGTCAGACCACGCTGCCGGGCCTCATCGACGATGGCCGAGGCGAGAACGTGCGGGGAGAGTTGATCGGCGGAGGCAGCCAGCCGCAGCACCTCGCCGGAATCCCACCCCGGTGCGGTCACCACGTCGGTGCCACGTGGCCGACCCGAGGTCAGCGTGCCGGTCTTGTCCAACACCAACGTCGTTGCCCTGCCGAGGGTTTCCAACGGACCGCCGCCGCGCACCAGCACCCCGATCCGGGAGGCGCGGGACAGACCGGAGACGATCGCCACCGGTGCGGCCAACAGCAGCGGGCAGGGAGTGGCGACCACCAGAACGGCCACCGCACGCGCGGCCGACCCGCTGATCCACCACGCCAGGCCGGCGATCGCCAACGCCAGCGGGACGAACCACGCGGCCACCCGGTCGGCGAGTCGGATGACCGGTGCGGACTCGGCGGCCGCCTGGTTGGCAAGCCGTACGATGCCGGCGTAGGTGCTGTCGGCGGCGGTGGCCGAAGCGCGTATCTCCACACCGCCGCCGGCGTTGAGGCTGCCGCTTCGCACGGTGTCGCCGTTGTCGTAGCGCACCTGGAGTGGTTCGCCGGTCAACGCCGAGTCGTCGATCACCGCGTACTCGGAGTGCACCCGGCCGTCGACCGGCAGCACCTCACCGGGACCGACGACGATGACGTCGTCCACCCCGATCGCGTCCAGGTCGACCATCTCGACGCCGTCGGGGGTGCGCCGCCGCGCGGTGCGCGGCACCCGGTCCAGCAGGGCCCGCAGATCCTTGGTGGCGCGCCGTTCGGCCGCGGCGTCAAGCGCCTGGCCGGTGGTGAGCATCACCGCGATGAGCGCACCGGCCAGATACTCACCGACCGCCAGCGATCCGGCCAGCGACAGCACCGCCAGGATGTCGACACCGAAGCGCCCGGCCCGCAATCCTTTGATGACCCACCAGACGGCGGGGACGATCGCGGCCACCGTCGCGGCGATCCAGCAATAGTCGGCCACATCGGGGGCACCGGCGAGCCGGGCCAGACCACCGGCGACCAATGCCGCTACGGTGCCCCCCAGCAGCAGCCAGCGCAGGTTCACCATGACCGGTCCAGTCTGTCAGTGCGGAAGTCAAACAGCGGAAACACCCACTTCGCTTGTAGCATTCCAGCGGTGTCGACGTTGAATGGGCTGCCCGCCCACCCACTGCTGGTTCATTTCCTCGTGGTGCTGGCCCCGCTCACCGCGGTTCTGGCCGTCCTGTGTGCCTTCTGGCCGGCCGCGCGCCAACGACTGGTCTGGCTGGTGCTGGGGCTTGCGGGGTTCGTAGCAGTGCTGACGCCGATCGCCACCGAGGCCGGCGAGTGGCTCGAGCACAAAGTCGAAGATTCGTCCGCGTTGGAGACTCACGAGCATCTGGGCAAGACAATGATCTATTTCGCGGCGGCACTGCTGTTCGCGGCGATACTGCTCGCGATTGTGCACTGGCGTGCTGAGCGCGGCACACCGCTGTCGGGCGTCATCGCCGCGGTGATCGCTGTCTTCGTCCTGGGCGCCTCGATCGCCACCGCGGTGCAGGTGTATCGCATCGGTCACTCCGGCGCCGAAGCCACCTGGGGTGATGTGCTGACCGAGAGCTCGGCCGGCGCAACCGCCGGCGACGACGAGTAGCGCCTGACCTTCGTTTGTGAAGCGTGAGTGACGGCCGGAACTAAACCATCGTCGGAAACTAGAACACGTTCTACGATCGGCTGGTGCGATTCACCTATGCCGAAGCGATGACGGACCCGAGCTACTACATCCCCCTGGCCAAGGCCGCCGAGGCCGCCGGCTATCACGCGATGACCATCCCGGACAGCATCGCCTACCCGTTCGAGTCGGACTCGAAGTACCCCTACACCCCGGACGGCAATCGCGAGTTCCTGGACGGCAAGTCGTTCATCGAGACCTTCGTCATCACCGCCGCACTCGGCGCGGTGACCACCACGTTGCACTTCAATTTCTTCGTTCTCAAGCTGCCGATCCGCCCGCCGGCGCTGGTGGCCAAGCAGGCCGGGTCATTGGTGGCGCTGATCGGCAATCGGGTCGGCCTGGGCGTGGGCACCAGTCCGTGGCCGGAAGACTACGAAATCATGGGAGTGCCGTTCGCCAAGCGTGGTAAGCGGATGGACGAGTGCATCGACATCATCCGCGGCCTGACCTCTGGGGACTACTTCGAATACCGCGGCGAGTTCTTCGACATCCCGAAGATCAAGATGACCCCGGCGCCCACCGCGCCGATCCCGATCCTGATCGGCGGGCATGCCGACGCCGCCCTGCGCCGGGCCGCCCGCAACGACGGGTGGATGCACGGCGGCGGCAACGAGGATCTCGATGAACTGCTGGCCAAGCTGAAGCGGTACCGCGAAGAGGAAGGCACCGCCGACAAGGACTTCCAGATCCACGTCATTTCCATCGACGGCTTCACCGTGGACGGGGTGAAGCGGTTGGAGGACAAGGGTGTCACCGATGTGATCGTCGGATTCCGGATCCCTTACATCGTCGGACCCGACACCGAACCCCTGGATGCGAAGATCCGCAATCTCGAGTGGTTCGCCGAGAACGTGATCGCCAAGGCGAACCCTTAGCCAACTCGGGCTACGGTGCTAGCCGTGGGCGATTATCGGGACATCTTTCAAGCCAGCATCTCCGACCCGGCGGCGTTCTGGGCGCAAGCGGCAGAGGCTGTGTCATGGACTCAGAAGCCGACCCGAATCCTCGATGACAGCAGACCGCCGTTCTACCGGTGGTTCCCGGATGCGGAGTTGAACACCTGCGCCAACGCGCTGGACCGGCATATCGAGTCCCGTGGCGATCAGTTGGCACTGATCTACGACTCGCCGGTCACCGGAACCAAGCGCACCTACACCTACCGCGAATTGCTCGACCACACAGCGCGTTTCGCGGCAGTGCTACGCGGACTCGGCGTCGCCAAAGGTGACCGGGTGGTGCTGTACATGCCGATGATCCCCGAGGCCGTGGTGGCGATGCTGGCCTGCGCGCGGCTCGGCGCGGTGCACTCAGTGGTGTTCGGCGGCTTCGCCAGCCACGAACTGGCTGCCCGCATCGACGACGCCCAGCCGGTGGTCGTCGTCTCCGCGTCCTGCGGTATCGAGCCCACCCGGGTGGTGGAGTACAAACCGATGCTCGACCACGCCCTGGCCCGGTCCGCACACCAGCCGCGGGCGTGCGTGATCGTCCAACGTGATCGCCACCGCTGCGATCTGATCGAGGGCCGGGACCACGACTGGGAACAACTGATGGCCGGCCAGACAGCCAAAGCCGACCCCGTCGACCCGGTGCCGGTGGCTGCCACCGATCCGCTCTACGTGCTCTACACCTCCGGAACCACCGGCAAGCCGAAGGGAATCGTCCGCGACAACGGCGGGCACGCGGTAGCACTGACGTGGAGCATGAGAAACATCTACGGGGTCGGGCCCGGCGAGGTGTTCTGGGCGGCCTCCGATGTCGGCTGGGTGGTGGGCCACTCCTACATCGTCTACGGCCCACTGCTGGCCGGCGCGACGACGGTGCTGTACGAAGGCAAGCCGATCGGCACCCCGGATCCCGGCGCGTTCTGGCGGGTGGCCTCCGAGTACGGGGTGAAGGTGCTGTTCTCCGCGCCGACGGCGCTGCGCGCGATCCGCAAGGAGGATCCGACCGGTTCGCACATCAGCCGCTACGACCTCTCGGCGTTGACACACTTGTTCCAAGCCGGTGAGCGCCTCGACCCGGACACCTACGCCTGGGCCTCGGAGGTTCTCGGGATACCGGTGATCGACCACTGGTGGCAGACCGAGACGGGCTGGGCGATCGCCGCCAATCCCGTTGGATGCGAGCAGCTTCCGCTGAAAGCCGGCTCGCCGACGGTGCCGATGCCCGGCTACGACGTACAGATCCTGCACCCGGACGGGTCCGGGTGCGAACACGACGAGGACGGCGCCATCTGCATCCGCCTTCCCCTGCCGCCCGGGACGCTGCCGACTCTGTGGGGGGACGACGCCCGCTTCGAGGCGTCCTATCTGTGCGAGCATCCGGGCTATTACCTGACCGGCGACGGGGGCTACCTGGACGAGGACGGCTACCTGTTCGTCATGGGCCGCATCGACGACGTCATCAACGTCGCCGGCCACCGTCTCTCGACCGGGCAGATCGAAGCCGTGGTGGCCGCCCACCCCGCGGTGGCCGAATGCGCGGTGATCGGGGTCGCCGATGAGATCAAGGGTCAGGTGCCGCGGGGGTTGGTGGTGCTCAAATCCGGCTACTCCGCCGACGGCCTCGCCGCCGAACTGGTTGCCGCCGTGCGGCATTCAATCGGGTCGGTGGCCTGCTTCAACGCCGTGGATGTCGTGCCCGCACTACCCAAGACCCGCTCAGGCAAGATCCTGCGGAAGACCATGCGTGGTATCGCCGACGGTCACGACGAGCCGGTGCCGTCGACCATCGAGGACGCCGGCGTCCTCGACGCCCTGCGCCCGATCCTGCGGGGGTGAGATCGGGTATGTCAGCATGTGTCAGCATTAAGCCATGGTCATAGGGCGCCTCCGGAGCTTGCTGTGTGTTGTACCCGCATTAGCCGCGATGCTCAGCGCCCCTCCGTCGGCGGCGGCGGAACCCTGCTCCGACGTCGACGTGGTCTGGGCGCGGGGCACCGTCGGTAATGCCAATACCCAGCTCGGCGGCCAGGGGTTCATCGACTTGGTGCGCGCCAAAGCCGGCGGCCGGACGGTCTCGTCCTACATCGTGAACTACCCGGCGAGCTTCGACTTCGGCACTTCGGCCCCGGCCGGCGCTGCCGACGCCGCCGCTCATGTGCAGTGGATGGCCGATAACTGCCCGGCCACCAAAGTCGTCCTCAGCGGCCTTTCGCAGGGGGCCGGTGTCGTCGCGCTGATCACTGCCAATCCGGGCCCGCTCGGGAAGTACACCGCGATGCCGATGCCGCCACAGCTCGCCGATCACGTTGCGGCGGTGGCGGTGTTCGGCAATCCGGTCCGCAAGTTCCAGCCCGGCGGCGGACCCCTGAACGAGATCAGCGCCCTCTACGGCGCCAAGACGATCGACCTCTGCGCCGACAACGACGTGTTCTGCTCCCGGGGGCTCAATCTGGCGGCGCATTTCTCCTACCTGGAGAACGGCATGTACGACCAGGCAGCGCAGTTCGTGGCCGACCGCCTCGGCTAGAGCGGCGGCGCCTGTGTGTAGGGCATTTTTGGCTGCCCGGTCCCCACCGCGGGAGAGTCTGTGGCGCTGGGTTTTTCCCGAGGATGCCGGTACGGGTGCTGTGCCGCACGGCGCGGCGAAGGAGGCTTCATTGCGGAGCCGTTCGGGGTTGCCGCTGGCGGTGATCAACAATTGCGCGGCGGTATCGGGGCCGACGCCATAAGCGGCCCGCAGGCCGGGATTGATGGCAGTAACC
>DAIPYT010000045.1:0-22949 GCA_036782595.1 Mycobacterium sp.
TCGCCGGCCGCGATACGCGGGAGCGCCTCGGCGCACTCCGATGTATCGGCAAGGGCTAGAAGGAGATACGGCGTGATCACCGAAGTCGCCAAGTACGGGGCGGACAGTAGTGCGCGGCCCATCTGCTCGCTCACCACCGCCAGCTCGGATGCGCCCGCCCCCGACCCGCCGAACTGCTCCGGAATGATCAGCCCGAGCAGACCCATGGCTGCAAGCTCGGTCCAGAACGCCGGGTCGTATCCGGCGTCGTCAGTCATCAGTCGTCGAACCTCTTGCTCCGGTGAGCGTTTGGCCAACAGGACCGCGACCGTGTCGCGCAGGTCGCTCTGCTCCCGGCTCAGTGCGGTTGACACCTCACATCACCCCGGTCATGACACGGCGGAGGCTCGCGCACTTACTGTCGAAATAAGCGCGGGAGATCGAGGCTTTCGGCGCGAGCTTGTCGAATCCATGGAATGCGCCGGGCACTTCGTGCACATCGCAGGCAACGCCGGCGGCCTCGAGTCGGCGGGCGTAGGCAAGGTCCTCGGTATGGAAAAGGTCCAGGGTCCCCACGCCCAGCCATGCCGGAGGCAGACCGCTGAGATCTTCGCGCCGGGCGGGAACCGCCACGGACCGGTTCGCCCCGCCCAGATAGGAACTCCAGCCGAGCCGGTTGCTCGCGGTGTTCCACAGCCGGAAGCCCTTATCGTCGAGGGCCGGATCGATCGTGCGGTCGTCGAGCATCGGGTAGGACAACAGTTGTAGGACAGGTTTGACTTCCGCACGGTCGCGCGCCAGGAACGCCAGTGCGGCAGCCAGGCCACCGCCGGCACTGGCACCTCCGATCGCGATCCGGCCGGGGTCGATTCCGGGCAGCTCGGCGAGCCAGGTCAGCGCGCTGTAGCAGTCCTCCAGGGGGACGGGATACGGGTGCTCCGGGGCAAGGCGGTAGTCCACTGCGGCCACCGCGATCCCCAACTTGCGGGTGAACGCCCGGCAGAAGTCGTCATCCTGGGCGGCCGAGCCGATCACGTATCCGCCGCCATGGATCCACAGCAGTGCCGGGACGGTGTCGGTTGCACGGGCCGGCCGGTACAGCCGAATACCCGGACCGGAGCGCAGTGTCAGGATCTCGACGCCGGAGTTCTCCACCTTGACGGCGCGTTCGAGTCTGCGCAACACCGGAACCGACCACTTGTACACGCCCTGTCTGGGAAGGAACCGAGCCACTCGGCGCAACTCGGGGTGGATGTCCGCATTGGCCATAGCCGTCATTATGCCGCTGGCTCCCGGGCCTGAGGCGGCTGGCTACGATCGGCGCATGAGCGACTCTGAAGCAGTCCTGGTCGAGCAGCGCGACCGGATCCTGATCATCACCATCAACCGGCCAGAGGCCAAGAATGCTGTCAATGCGGAAGTCAGCCACGCGCTGGCCGCGGCCACGGACCGCCTCGACGAGGATCCCGGGCTGTCGGTGGGCATCGTCACCGGGGCCGGCGGGACGTTCTGCGCGGGAATGGATCTCAAGGCCTTCGCCCGCGGGGAGAACGTGGCGGTCAAGGGCAGGGGCCTGGGATTCACCGAACGTCCGCCCGCCAAGCCGATCATCGCCGCGGTCGAGGGCTATGCACTGGCCGGCGGGACCGAGTTGGCGCTCGCCACCGATCTCATTGTTGCGGCGACGAATTCGGCCTTCGGTATCCCTGAGGTGAAACGGGGCCTGGTGGCCGCCGGCGGCGGGTTGCTACGGCTGCCGCAGCGCATTCCCTACCAGATCGCGATGGAGTTGGCGCTCACCGGCGATCCCCTGCCCGCGCAACGCGCGCATGAACTGGGCCTGGTCAACGTGCTCGCCGAGCCCGGGCAGGCATTGGAAGCCGCAATCGGGTTGGCCACGCGGATCACCGCCAACGGACCGCTGGCGGTGGCTGCCACCAAGCGGGTGATCGTTGAGTCCCACGGTTGGACCCCGGAGAATCAGTGGCGCGAACAGGCCACCATCATCATGCCGGTGTTCGGGTCCAAGGACGCCAGGGAGGGCGCAGTGGCATTCGCCGAGAAGCGAGCTCCGAACTGGACCGGTAGCTGATTTCTGTCGGGGGGCCGGCGTAGTTTTTCGAACATGAGTTCTATTGCCGAAGTGTTCGACGGGCTGGACGCGGCCGCGTCGGCGCTGGGTGGGCTGGACTGGGACGGCCTGCCGTTATCGGATCTCCTCGAGGGCCTGGGCCGGCTGGAAACTGCGCGGCGCAAACTCACCGCGGGCGCGTATGACGCCGCCGCGGCGGTGGATCGTCGCGAGGCGCAGGCGCTGAAAATCCCGCCGTACCGGCTCGTCGCCGACGTGCTGCGGGTCGCCCCTGGTGAGGCCAAACGCCGGATCCGGATGGCCGGGCTGCTGGGCCCGCGCACCACCCTGACCGGCCAATCCCTGCCCCCGGCATATCCGGTGACCGCCAAGGCCTGGCATGCCGGCACCCTGGACGGCGAGCATCTGCGGGTCATCGACAGGTTCTTCACCGATCTGCCCGACCATGTGGCCCCGGCCGACGGGGCCAAGGCCGAACGGTTCCTGGCCGAGCAGGCCGCCCAGCTGCGCACCGACCAACTGGAGAAACTGGCCACCCAGCTGGCGCTGCGGCTGAACCCCGACGGGGAGTTCTCCGACGCCGACCGGGCCCGCAAGCGGGGGTTCACCTGGTGCGGCAAACAGGGACCCGACGGGATGAGTGTGGCCAAGCTGATCGCCACCCCGGAACTGCGGGCCATGCTGGAGGCCTGGATGGCCAAGTTCGCCGCCCCCGGGATGTGCAACCCTTCCGACCAAACCCCCACCGTCACAGCTGAACCCAGCCAGGCCGTCGCCGACCGCGACGCCCGTAGCCACGCCCAACGCCAGCACGACGCCCTCGGCGCGCTGGTACGCGGCCAACTCGGCGACCCGGCCTTGGGTCAGCACAACGGGCTTCCGGTCACCGTGATCGTCTCGGCCACCCTCGAGCAGATGCACACCGGCGCCGGGGTCGCGGTCACCGCGGGGGGCACCCTGCTGCCGATATCGGATGTGATCCGGATGGCCTCGCATGCCTGGCACTACCTGTGCGTGTTCGACCAGCACACCGAACGGGCCCTGTACCTGGGCCGCGCCAAACGCATCGCCACCGCAGATCAGCGAATCGTGCTGCACAACAAGGACCGTGGCTGCACAGCCCCGGGCTGCGACATGCCCGGCTACCTCTCCGAAGTCCACCACGTCGACGACTGGGCCGATGGCGGCCTGACAAACATCGACAAGCTCACTTTCGGCTGCGGACCACACCACGCCCTCGTCACCAAAGGCGGCTGGAAAACTCGCAAACTCAAAGACGGCTCCACCCAATGGATCCCACCACCACACCTACCCCTACAGCCCGGCACCAACAACTACCACCACCCCGAACGCATGCTCCCCGAGGACTGGGACCTGGCAGGGGATTAACCGCCGATGATCACGTCCCACGGATCCCCAGCCGCCAAGGTCAGACGGCCGAGATGTTGGGCGTAATGCGCGGTATCGCCGAATTCCTCGATCCAACTGCGGGCCCGCATGGTGGCCAGCCACAGTCGGTGCTCAATGGTCACGCCAATGGCGCCGTGCAACTGATGCGCTGCGGTGACGACGCTCGGCACCACCTGCCCCAAAGTCACTTTCGCAACGGTCACGGCATAGTCGGTCTGCGGGCTGTCGAAACCGAAGCCGGCGGCCGCCGCGACAGCGAGATTCGCTGCGGCGCGGGCACGTTCGACTTCTCCCGCCATGCCGGCCAGCGTGTGCTGGACGGCCTGGAAAGCACTGAGTGGGCGGCCGAACTGTTCTCGCTCACGGGTATGGGCGACGGAGAACTCCACGGCCGCGTCCAGGGCGCCGATGATCTGCACACATCGCGCCCACGCTCCGCGCCGGAGCAGTTCTGCTGCCGTGGCGTTCACCACGGTGAAGGAATTCTCCGCGTCATCGACGGTGAGGGTGTCGCGCTGCTCTCCTCCGGCATTGTGGCCCTTGACAATTGACAGTGCAGCAGGATCGCGAGCCGAAACCAGGAGGCGCCCGCCGTCACGCAGTGCCAGAACTACCCGGGCTGCCGAAGCCGCGTAGGGGACCACTGGGATCGTCGCGATGATCCGACCCTCAGCCCTGACCGCCTCCCCGAATGCGACGGTCAGTGGACCGTCCTGGGGTACGTCGATTCCAGCGGTTGCCGCCAGCCAACCAGCCAGAACGTCGGTCTCGGCCACCGGGACGGACACGGCGTGGCGGGCGAGCATCCGCAAAACCACAGCGGTCTCTGCCGGGCCGCCGCCAGAGTCGTCGGTGCTGAGCAGGCGGGTCAGACCGGCATCCTCGAGATGGCCCCAGGCGCTCGTGTCGAGCGCATCGGGTAACGCACGATGGCCGATCCGGTCCTCGAAGGAGCGTTCGCAAATGTCATCGGCCAGCTGTCGAAGATCGGTGAGATCGTCTGTGCCACCGGCGAAGACACCACCACGCAAGACGCTCATCAGCAGTACTTTCCGCTCTTCGCGCAAGTGCTCATCGGCAGTACTGTCCGCTCTTCGCGCAAGCGCTCATCGCAACCCCATCCCGCGGGCGACCATGCCGCGCAACACTTCGTTCGTTCCGCCACGGAGGGTGAACAGCGGCGCATGAACACGAGCGATTTCGACCATCGCCGCAACGTGATCGCGATCCGGCCCACTCTGCGCGTAAGACAGCAGATCCGCGGCCAGATCCACCGACTCCTGCTCGAAGCGGGTGCCCAGATCTTTCACCAGAGCGGCCTCGTTGACCGGCGATTGCCCGTCGGCCAAGGCGCGAGCGACCGAGACCGACAGCTGTCGCAGTGAAATCAGCCGGGCTACAAGTCCTCCCACCGATGCGGCGGCGTGGTCGTCCAGACTGTCTTGCGCCGAGAGCACCCGCAACAGGGCGGTCAGAAGCGGGGCGGTGGTCAGGATCCGCTCCGGCCCACTGCGTTCGAAGGACAACTCGGCGGTCACCTGTCGCCAGCCGTCCCCCTGTTCGCCGAGCAGATTGGTGTCGTCGATGAAGACCTCGTCGAATCTCACCTCGTTGAAGTGGTGCTCACCGGACATCAGCACGATCGGGCTGATGTCGATCCCGGGGGAGTCGGTGGGGACGATGAACTGGCTGAAACCTGCGTGCCGTCGCTGCGGGTCAAGCGGACTGGTCCGGACCAACACGACGATCTGGTGGCACAGGTGAGCGCCGCTGGTCCACACCTTCGTACCCGACAGCACCCACCCGCCGTCGGTACGGGTGGCGCGCGCTGCCGCAGCGGCCAGATCGGAACCGGCCTGCGGCTCACTCATTCCGATCGCCGAGAAGTACCGGCCCGCAGCGATTCTGGGAAGGATTCGTCGGCGCTGCTCCTCGGTCCCGTAGGACAGCAGGCCGGGTCCGACCTGACGATCGGCGATCCAGTGGGCCGCGACCGGCGCGCCGCTGGCCAACAGCTCCTCGGTCACCACATAGCGGTGCAGGTGTCCCAGACCCCGTCCGCCGTACTCAGGCGGGATGGTGAGCCCAAGGAATCCGGCGTCGCCGAGTCGGGCGCTGAACTGCTCGTCCCACGAGGACAGCCACGCGTCGACATGAGGTTCCCAACCGAACTCGGCGCGATCGGCAACCAGGAACTCCCGCAGCGCGCCGCGCAGCTTGGCCAACTCCGGCTCGTTGGCGCACATCGAGGCGAAATCCTCAGTCACTGCGTTCCTCGCTCATCGGTAGCCGGTAACCCGGGCGATGACCGCCGCCTTACCGTCAGCGCCGACGGCAGTCGCGTCGGCGATGGCGGAGGTCCGGCCGATGCGCAACGGCTCCGCTTCGTAGACGGCTTCATAGGCGGATTGTGCACCCGTTTCGAGGGTTGCGGAGAAGGGTCGCAGGAAGTTGACCCGGATCGACGCGGTGCGAAACGGGATGTCCTGCTCGTGGTTGAACGCAGCGGAGGCGACCAACTCAAGCCCTGCGCTGCTGACCCCGCCGTGCACGATGCCGATGAGGTTGTTGATCATCGGGTCGGGGTTCTGCCGCAGACGGTAGGCGCCGTCGTGAACTGGGAGGGTTTCGACCGCCATCAGCTCGGCCAGGGAGGTCGAAGCGGTGCGCACCAACGGGTCATCACCGCGGAGCAACGGAGATTCCGGGCCGCCGGGCAGCGGCATCGTCCGCACCGTCCCGCCGCCGATCACCGTGCCGCGGTGGGTCAGGGTGCACACCGACAAAAGGGTCGCCCCCGGCGGACCGACCGGGCGGGCGTTGGCGACCACTGGATGGTGCGGGTCCGCCGCCACTCGCTCCAACGCGCCGGGGCTGATCTCGACGGTCAGCTCACTGGATACGGTCCATAGTCCCGCGGGGCGGCGGTTGTAGTTCACCCGGCCGGCGACGTCGTCGACCAGGATCCCCAGCGCGGCCAGGGACGGCAGCCCGGTGAACGGATTGCACATGCCGGCGAACGGCATCTGGGCTGCCACGGTGAAATCGGTCATGTCCTGCTCAAGAGTGGTCACCGCGAACCGCCGCAACACGCTTAGCGGGGTCTCCGGGTCCAGGCCGTCGAAACGCGGCAGCGAAGTCGTCACGAGGTGGCCGCCGGTACACCGAACTTTGATACGAATTCCCTTGCTCTGGTGAGGAACTCGAGCTGCTCAGCAACATCGTTGAGCGGATCCAGGCTGCGGGTGGACCGGCACAGCACCACGGCCCCTTCCATCGCGGCGATCGAGATGTCGGCCAGCGCGGAGGCTTCGGCGGGTTCAAACCCGTCCCGGACATACGCCTGCCGTGCGGCCTGTCGCCAGCGGGTGATGATCTCGCTCGCCAGCTCGGCCAACTGCTGCTCGTCATCGCCCGAACCGATGGCTGCTGCCAGCACCGGGCAGCCCGCGGAGTAGCCGCTGGTTGTCAGTGCTTCCCGCCACATGTCGGCGAACTGCCGCAACAAGGCGGTTCCGCTGTCGCCCGCGGCGGCGTCGATGGTCGCGGCGATCTCGTCACCGGCGAACTGCAGTGCCTCGCGCAGAATCTGACCGCGTCCACCGGGGAAGTGGTGGTAGACCGAACCGCGCGGCGCCCCGCTTCGGGCCAGCACGGCGTCGACCGTCACTGCTGCTGCGCCCCGCTCCCGCAGCAACTCGGCGGCACTGACCAGCATTGCGGTCCGCGTTGAACCCCGGGTCGTCATGCCGCGCTGGACGGCCGCAACCACAGTTCCAGCGGGCTCGCGCTCAGCCGTAGCAGATGGCGACGCTTACGGGTCCAACGGCGGATCTTGAACCCGGCGATGTTCAACTCCACGACCCACATCGAATGCCTCCTCGGTGCGCGCAAGCAGCGGCTCCATAACTATGCTTACGAACATAGTTGGGTGAGGTCTCCGGCGCAAAGCCACAGGGTTACAGCTCGGTGACGACTCACTTGTAGGCTGCCTGCCATAGTTCAGCGGGCTATTCAAGCGGGCCATAGAAGGGGCGAAAACATGCAGTTGATCGGTTCTATCGAGGAAGCCCAGTCGCTGGTCGGTCAGGAGCTGGGAGTCAGTGACTGGATGACCATCGACCAGCAGCGCGTCAACGATTTCGCCGATGTCACCGGGGACCACCAGTGGATTCACGTCGACGTCGAGCGCGCCAAGAAGGAGAGCCCGTACCGGACTCCGATCGCCCACGGCTTCCTGACCCTGTCGCTCATCCCCGCGCTCAGCAAGGACAACTTCCGGCTGGAGAACGCCAAGCTTGCGATCAACTACGGGCTGAACAAGGTTCGGTTCCTCTCGGCGGTCCCGGTGGGCAGCCGGGTCCGGACGCGGTCGGAACTCATTGACGTCGCGGTCAAACCGGAATCGGGTGCGGCAGATCTGACCGTGCGACACACCATCGAAATGGACGGCTCCGACAAGCCCGCCGCCGTCGCGGAGATGATCGTTCGGGCCGTCTTCTAGGCCCGGTTGCTCACTCCTTGGGTGTGTAGCCGAACGGCAGCAGCACGCTCTTGAGTTCCACGTACTCCTCGATGCCCTCCGGCCCGTTCTCCCGGCCGACACCCGAGTTCTTGTAGCCGCCGAACGGGGCACCCGGGTCGAAGGCGTACATGTTCACCGCGTAGGTGCCGGTGCGGATCTTTGACGCGATCTCGATCGCCTTGTCGAAGTTCGTCGTCCAGACGCTGCCCGCCAGCCCGTATTGCGAATCGTTGGCGATCCGGATCGCGTCGTCCTCGTCCTCATAGGCGATGATCGAGAGCACGGGGCCGAAGATCTCCTCTTGGGCGATGGTCATCGAGTTGTCGACATCGGCGAATACCGTCGGCTCGACGAACCATCCGCTGTCGAGGCCGTCCGGACGGCCGCCGCCGGTGACCACGCGGGCACCCTCCTCGCGGCCCTTCGCGATATAGCCCTCGACGCGTTCGCGCTGTTTGGCGCTGATCAGCGGTCCGATCACGGCGCCGGGGCTGTCCGGCAGGCCGACCGGCATGGCCGCCACCGCGGCCCCGACCTTCTCCACGATCTCCTGGTACCGGGACCGTGGCGCCAGGATGCGAGTCTGAGCGACACAAGCCTGCCCGGAGTTCATCAGTCCGGAGAACAGCAGCATCGGCAGGGTGGCGTCGAGATCGGCGTCCTCAAGGATGATCGCCGCGGACTTGCCGCCCAACTCCAGCGTGCACGGTTTGAGTTTTTCGGCCGCCAGCATGCCGACCGCACGGCCCACCATGGTGCTGCCGGTGAAGGTGTACTTGTCGATATCAGGATTGGCGGTCAGCGCCTGCCCGGTCTCCGGGCCGCCGGGAACCACTGACAGCACGCCCTCGGGCAGGCCCGCTTGGGCGAACACCTCGGCGAGGGCGTTGATGGTCAACGGTGTCTCGGCCGCCGGCTTGAGCACCATCGTGCATCCCGCGATCAGGGCCGGCCCGAGCTTGTTGCAGGCCAGGAAGAGTGGGACGTTCCACGCCACCACCGCGCCCACCACTCCGACCGCTTCCCGCAGCACCAGCGTTTGCCCGTAGATGCCGTCGCGGATATCCCGCCAGGTGAACTTCTCCGCCGCCGCCGAGTAGTACTGCAGACCGGACAGCGCCGCCCCGTACTGCATCATGTCGACGATCATCTGCGGCTGACCGGTCTCGGCCTTGAGCAGGAACTTGAACTCGTCGGCCCGGTCTTCGATGAGCTTGACGGCGTTGGCGAGCACCGCCTGCCGCTCCTGCGGTGTCATCCGCGGCCAGGGCCCTTCGTCAAAGGCCTTACGGGCCGCTGCGCAGGCGGCGTCCACGTCGGCCGGCGCGGCCCAGGGCACCTTGCCGACGTATTCGCCGGTCGCCGGTGAGTACACCTCGATGACCCTCGACGTCGAGGGCTGCACCCACTTGCCGCCGATGAACAGCTTGTCGAATTCGGTTTTGTAGACCGTCTGTGTCATGTGGATCACACTACCTACGATTGGGCCGGACGAGAACAGGTGTCACTTCCCTATTGGGACGGGCGTAACACCAGCACCAGATTGCTCACCAGAAATTCCCGCAGCCCGCGAACCGCGGTCAGCCCCCAGGCCCATCTCGGGTGGTAGCGGGGGAATGCGGCGATCAACACTCCCGTGGAGTGGGCCCAGCGCAGTCCGTCGGCGACGGAGACAGCGAATAACGACGACCCGTAGTGATTCTTCGGTGGGTGGCCGTGCCGGCGGGTGTAACGGGTCGCCGCCCGCGCACCGCCCAGGTAATGCCACAGGCCGGTCTCGTGCCCGCCGAACGGGCCCAGCCACACCGTGTAGGACAGGATCACCAGGCCGCCCGGCCGGGTGACCCGGAGCATCTCATCGCCCAGCCGCCATGGTCGGGCGACATGTTCGGCAACATTGGAGGACAGGCAGACGTCGACGCTGCCGTCGGCGAACGGCAGCGCCAGTCCAGAAGCCCGCACGAAACTTCCGGGTCCGCCACGATGGGAATGGCCGGCGGCGTGCATCTCCCGCGGGTCGGGTTCCACGCCGATATAGCGCCAGTCCGCGTCGCTGAACGCCGTTGCGAAATAGCCTGGGCCTCCGCCGACGTCGAGGACGGTGCGCCCGCGGTGATCCCCGCCCCACAGATCGGTGACCATCGCCTCGGTATCCGACGCCAGCGCGCCGTAGAAGCGGGCCGGGTCGCTCTGCTCGTACCGGAACTCGGTCAGTAACCGTAGCGACCTGGCCACGGTCGCGCGCCGGGCGAACTGGTCGGTGACGAGCATCAGGACCACCCTAGTCAGGGGCCAGATGAATTCGGCCCGGGATACGCTGGTCGCGATGTCTGCCCCGCCGATCCGTTCCGTGCTGCTGCTGTGCTGGCGCGACACCGGCCATCCGCAGGGTGGCGGCAGCGAGACCTACCTGCAGCGCATCGGTGCGTTGCTGGCCGCATCCGGGATCGACGTCACCCTGCGGACCGCACGCTACGAGGGTGCGAGGAGGGCCGACGTCATCGACGGAGTGCGGATCAGCCGGGGCGGCGGGCGCTACACCGTCTACATCCGCGCCGGTCTGGCCATGGTGGCGGCGCGACTGGGATTGGGTCCGCTTCGTCATGTCCGACCCGATGTGGTCGTCGACAGCCAGAACGGGCTGCCGTTCCTGGCGCGGTTGGCGTTCGGCAGCCGGGTCGTCGTGCTGGTGCACCATTGCCACCGTGAGCAGTGGCCGGTCGCCGGCCGAGTCCTCGGCCGGATCGGCTGGTTCGTGGAGTCCCGTCTTTCGCCAAGACTGCACCGGAGCAACCAGTACGTCACGGTGTCGCTGCCTTCGATGCGTGATCTGGCCGACCTCGGCATCGACACCAGCCAGGTCGCTGTTGTTCGCAACGGCCTAGACCAGGCCCCGCCGGAGACCCTCAGCGGCGCCCGGTCGGCTACCCCCCGGGCGGTGGTGCTGTCCCGACTCGTTCCGCATAAGCAGATCGAGGATGCCCTCGACGCCGTCGCAATGTTGCGGAACAGGGTGCCCGATCTGCACCTCGACGTCGTCGGCGGCGGCTGGTGGCAGGACCGGCTGTTGGAGCATGCCCAGCGGTTGGGCATCGCCGAGGCCGTCACGTTCCACGGTCATGTCGATGACGCCACCAAACATGCTGTGGTGCAGAGATCTTGGGTTCATGTGCTGCCCTCCCGGAAGGAGGGTTGGGGCCTTGCCGTAGTGGAGGCCGCGCAGCATGGGGTACCCACCATCGGCTACCGGTCCTCCGGAGGTCTGACCGACTCCATCGTCGACGGTGTGACCGGACTACTCGTCGATGACCACGACGAACTCGTCGAGCGACTCGAGGAACTGCTGAGCGACCGGGTACTGCGTTCGGAACTCGGCGCCAAGGCGGAGGCCCGAAGCCGGGAATTCTCCTGGCCCCAAAGCGCCACCGCGATGCGCACGGTTCTGGACTCCGTCCACGCCGGCACCCGGATCGGCGGGGTGATGTGAGCCAGACCCGTCCAAGTCCGCTCCAGTACATCGCCTACTCGTACGGCAAGGTGCTGCCACCGGAGATGGACGACTGGGTACGTGAAGACCTCAGCGGAAAGGGCGCCCGGCTGCGGACCCTGGTCCGGGTCAGTATCCCGGCGATCCTGGTCGTCGCGCCGCTGTGGCTGATCCCGGCAGGGGTGGCCATGCATCTGGCCATGAGCGCCCTGCTGCTGTTGCCGTTCATCTACTTCGCTCACGCGCTGGACAAAGTCTGGCGGACCCACCGACTGCGTCAGCACGGCCTGGATCCGGACCTGGTCGACGAGCGAGCGCGCCGCCGGGATGCGAAGATCCGGGAGGACTACCGACGCCGGCACGGCCAAAGTCAGGACTGAGCGCGACGCCGCAGTCCCGCCCGTCGCACCGATGTGACGGCCATCCCGACGGCGCCGGCCGCCAGCATCGCCGCCCACAGCAGATGCGCGGCGATCACCGTATTCCGATGCGCGGCAACGGGACTCGTGCCGCCGATGCGGTACAGGGCGATGTCGTCGTCGGAATAGCTCGGGGTGAGCTGATCCAGTGTCCGGTCAGCGGAGCCGACGGTTCCCGGTGTTCCACGCTCCACCAGTAGCCAGCCGACCCCGGCACGGGCCAGGGCATCCGGGCCGGCGCCGGCTTCCAGGAGTCGCTGCACTGTTCGCGCCCGCTCACCTTCGCCCGGCACGGTCCGGCCGGCCACCAGCAGATCGCCGGTGGCAAGCACCTCCGCCCGCACCCAGCGCGGAGCCGGGTCGAGCACCGGAGCGGTTCCCGCCCAGCCGAATTGGCGCATGGAGTCGGCCGGCAACACCGCCACGGTGTCCGGGTCGGCGTTGATCCGGTCCGCCGCCGCCTGCCAGCCCGGGGGATAGCGCACCGGGCCGACCTGCCCGCCGACACCCCACGCCAGATCCGGCAGTGCCGCCACCACCGCGGCGCAACACAGCAGCGCAGCCAGTCCCGGGCGCAGCCAGCGTCGCAACAGCAGGATCGCACCGGCGGCGGCGATCGCATAGCCGGGCATCGCGCACGCCACCCACTTCTGACCGTCACGCAGCACCGCCAGGCCGGGGGCGGCGTCGACCGCGACTCGAAGTGCGGCCAGGCCCGGGCCGGTCGCCATCGCCGCGGGCAGCAGGATGCTGAAGGCGGCCAGCGCCAACAACGGTTCACCCGTCCGGCGCCGCAGCACCGCCGGTATCCCGCAGGCCACCACCGTCAACAGCAGGGCTGTGCCGACCAGCGCCAATCCCGTTGCCCGACTGTGCGGTACGGCTTCGCTGTTCCAGATGCCGCCGAGACCGGCAAGGCTGCCCAATGTTCCCAGCAGAGGCTCGGCACGAGGCGCGAAGGCCGCGAGGCCGTCGGTCTGGGAGCCGGCCAGTCCGCTACCGAGCAGCGAGGCGCTGACCCACGGCGCGGAGGTGATCACGGCGCACGCCAGGATCCCCGCCGCACAACGCCATCGGGACAGCCCGTCACCCGGCGTGGCCACGCACACCACGGCGACGACGGCGGCGAGTATTGCACCGGTCGGAGTCAGGCCCGCCAGCGCGATCCAGAACACCAACCCCGCCCACGCCGTCGGGTGCCCCTGGTGCTGTGTGCGCAACCCGATCACCGCCGCGGCCACCCAGGGCAGGCATCCGTATGCCAGCAGCAGGCTCCAGTGGCCCTGCAGAAGGCGCTCGGCGACAAAGGGATTCCACACCGCCACCGTCGCGGCGACCAATTGACCGGGCGTACCCGCCTCGGGCAGTAGGGCACCAGCCAGCCTCCCGGCTCCCCAGCCGGCCAGCAACAGCCCCGCGATCAACAGAGTTTTGACCACAATCCCGCCGTCGACCACCGCCGACAGCGAAGCGACGGCAAAGTCCTGGGGAACCGCTCGCGGCGCGGCCTCGCCGAGGCCGATCGCGCCGTCAGACAGATAGGACCGAGGTGTCGAGACCGCGTCGCGGATCAGCAGATAACCGGGCCCCATCAGGGGAGCCGTCACCGCGAGGGCGAGGGCGGCGGACGCCCAACGGGTCAGCGCGGTCACTGCTGCGGAGGCTGGGGCTCCGGTCGACGGGTGGGAATCTTCTCGGTTGGCGCCTGTGCGGCGGGCATGGGGCCCGTCTCGTCCTTGCCGAACAGCCCGATGTCGATATCGTCCTCGTTGCCTTCCGGCAGCGCCGCCTCGACCCGAGTGCTGAAAAGGCCGAGTAGTACGCCGCCGATGAGGCTGACCGCACCGGCCGCGGCGAGGCTGATCGGGAGGATCCGGGACCACAGCGCCACCCGATCCCGCTCGGCGCGGGCGGCCGCCACCTGGGACTCGACGGTCTGTTCGGTGGAGGTCACCTTGTAGTCGGCGAACGCGGCCTCCGGCTTGAGGGGATCACGCGCGTAGTAGTGGTTGGCCCGCTCCTCGGCCTTGACGATGGTGCCGGTGACCGGGTCCACCCAGAACGTGCGCTGGGCGGCGTAATAGCGAGTCATCTTGATCGGCTCATAGGGATCGGCGCTTTCAATGCCCCACAGCTCGGCGCGCGCCGTCACCTCGCCATCCTCGTTCTTGTCGTAGAGCGAGGCGTATCTGATCGGGTCGACCAACTTGCCGTCCGCGTCGTATCCGACATTCTGGGTGAACCGGTAGGTGGTCAGGCCGTTGACGTCGTCTTCACCGTCGTAGTTGGCGTCGAACGCCTTCTGCGCTATCGGATCGAAGTAGGGATAGGACTTCTTCTCGGTGTCGAACGGAAACCGGTAGGACAACCCTTCATGCGGCAGCGCGATATTGGTCGGCGGCTTGTCGTCCTCGATCGTCCGCGGCTTCTGTACCGAACCGCCCGGACGGTCTTCGTCCGAGACCGCCTCGGCGGTGCTGCGGTTCAGCGTCACGGTGTCGACCATGGCCAGCAGCAGGCCGTTGTCCTTCTGCCTATCGCTGCGGCGCACCGTAGTGCCGACCTGCAAGGTGACCACCTGCGCGTTGGCCGGCGTCTCCACCGTCATGGCCTGCTGAGAGACCAGCGGGACGTTCTTGTCGATGACGAACTTCTGTCCGGGGCCGGCCGATAGCGAGACCGGGTCCAGGGCGGTGCCGGTTCCGGTCGCCGCCAGCGTCTGGTCGATATCCAGCGGAATCTTGCGGATCTTGCCCGAGGTGTAGGTGGACAGCAGCAGCGCGGCGATCAGCAGTGCGGACCCGAGGCCGATGATCCCCAACGCCGCGAGACGCAACATGCTTGCGCGGTTCACGCTGTCAGGCCCTCCACTGTGGTGTCGCTGTCGCTGTCTTAGCTGTCGCTGTCTTAGCCGTCACTGTCGTCCGTAACGGGTTCGACCCTAACAGCCGAAACTGTGCCGAACCGCCTACCGCGTGGATTTCTGGCACCACCCGCTACCGTCCGGCGTGCCCGGAACGGCACACTTGCAGCATGACACCGGAGGCCGGGCAGGTTGGCGGGACCCGCGGTTTCCTGCCGGCGGTCGAGGGTATGCGCGCCTGTGCCGCCATGGGAGTGGTGCTCACCCACGTGGCGTTCCAGACCGGGACCTCCGGCGGGGTGATCGGCCGGCTACTGCACCGCTTCGACCTCGCCGTCGCGGTGTTTTTCGCCCTTTCGGGGTTTCTGCTCTGGCGGGGCCACGCGGCCGCTGCCCGCGGACTGCGGCACCGTCCACCGGCAGGGCACTATCTGCGGTCCCGGCTGGTCCGCATCATGCCCGGCTACCTGGTGGCGGTGGTGGTCATCTTGATGCTGCTGCCGGAGGCCAACCACGCCAGTAGCACCGTGTGGCTGGCCAATCTGACGTTGACGCAGGTCTACGTGCCGCTGACGCTGACCGCCGGGCTGACCCAGATGTGGAGCCTTTCGGTAGAGGTCACCTTCTACCTGGCCCTGCCGATCCTGGCGTTTCTGGCCTACCGGTTGCCGGTGCGGTGGCGGATCCCGGCGATCGCCGCGGTAGCAGTAGCCAGCCTGGGTTGGGGTCTGCTGCCGATCCATACCGCCGAGGGGGTGAACTTCTTGAACTGGCCGCCGGCTTACGCGTCCTGGTTCGCCGCCGGGATGCTGCTGGCCGAGTGGACGGTGAGCCCACTGGGCTGGCCGCACCGACTGGCCCGGAATCGGCTGGCCATCACCGCCGTGGCCTTGGTGGCCTACCTGATTTCGGCATCACCGCTGGCCGGCCCGAAGGATCTGGTGCCTGCCACGCTGGCACAGTTCGTGGTGCGCACCTCCATGGGTGCGGTGGTCGCCTGGGCCTTGCTGGCGCCGCTGGTGCTGGACCGGCCGGAGACCAAGCACCGGATCCTGGGTAGCCCAGCGATGGTGACGATGGGCCGGTGGTCCTACGGCTTGTTCATCTGGCATCTGGCCGCGCTGGTGATGGTGTTCCCAATGGTGGGCACCTTCATGTTCAACGGCGATCTGATCGTCGTCTTCGTACTGACCACCATCCTCGGCTTCGCGATGGCCGCGGTCAGCTACGCGCTGATCGAGTCGCCCTGCCGGAACGCCCTGCGGCGCTGGGAGTACCGGCGTAGCCGGGCGGAGCGGACGACTCCGCCGCCGCTGGACAGTTCGGTTACCGACACTCCGGAGCCCCAGCTAGCGCGATAACCGCGCGATGACGGCGTCGCGCACGGCGGTGCGCCGCGCCTTGCCGGCGTCGTCACGCAACGGGGTGTCGACGAACTCGACGCTGCGCGGAACCTTGTATTCAGACAGTCGCTCGCCGACGAAGGTTCTGACGGCCGCCGCGTCGAGGGGTGTCTCGGTGTGGATCAGTGCGTGCGGCACCTGGCCGAGGTCATCGTGCGGGACGCCCACCACCAGGCAGGACAGCACGGCCGGGTGTTCGGAGAGCGCGCTTTCGATCTCAGCGGGGTAGACGTTGCGGCCGCCCACGGTGAACATGTCCACCCGCCGGTCAGCCAGGTACAGATAGCCGTCTTCATCGAACCAGCCCAGGTCGCCGAGCGAATCCCAGGCCCCCAGCGCGTCCGGCCGGTGCTTGGCCGTGCTGCCGATGTAGCGATAGGTGGGCCGACTACCCGGACGGGGTCGCATATAGATCTCACCGACCACACCGGGCGGGCATTCGCTGCCGTCGTCGTCGAGGACCTTCATCTCGCCGGACACCACCCGGCCCACCGACCCACGATGGGTCAGCCACTCGGTACCGCTGATGAATGTCAGAGCCTGAAGTTCGGTGCCGCCGTAGAGTTCCCACACCACATCGGGGCCGAGTATGTCGATCCAGGCCTCCTTGACGTTGGGTGGGCATGGCGCCGCGAGATGCCACCACCGCCGGAGCGACGACAGGTCGTAGGCCTGCCGATCGCGGCGGTAAACGGGCAGCAGTCGCTGCATGATGGTCGGCACCGTCGCCAGATAATTCACCCGGTACTCGGTGATCAGGCGCAGGAACTCGGCCGGCTCGAACCGGCTCATCAACACCAGATGCTGACCGGTGGCCAACGCCGTGGTGGCCGAGGTGAAGCCGGTGTTGTGACTCAACGGCACGGACACCAGTTGGGTATCGGTGGGCAGGTTGCCCATCATCGCGGCCACCACGCTGCCCGGGTAGCGGCCGTCGCCGCCGGCTTCGATGAGTTTGGGCCGCCCGGTGCTTCCACCGGAGGCCATCGACTTCAACGACGGCGAAACCGCCTCCGGCAGAACGGTGTCCGAGATGTCCCCGGGGTCGAAATCGCCGGGAACCGACCGGACTTTTCCGCGCGGGTCCGGGCGGCCGACCAACAGTGCGCGTTCACGCAGATCCAGCAGATGGCCGTACTCGGCGTCCGGCAGCCGCGATGACAGCGGCTGGGGGATGGCTCCAAGCTTCCAGGTCGCCACGACGGCCTGCACCCACTGCAACGAGTTGGGCAGCGCGATCGTGACGTAATCGCCGTGGCGAACGCCAAGCTCGGCGTAACCGCGGGCGAGCCGGTTGGTGATCGAGTCCAACTGCCCCCGGGTGATGGTCCGGCCGTCGTGAGTGACCGCGGGAGCATCCGGATCGACCGAAGCCAGCAGGCTCATCTGCGTGCCGATCGCCGGCACCCCGGGCCGTGTCATCTAGTGGGCCATCTAGTAGGCGCCACCGTGGCTGAAGATCGCGCGCGGATTGTCGACCAGCATCGCGGTGATCTGCTCCTCGGTGACACCACGTTCCCGCAGCGCGGGAAGCACATCGTTGTGGATGTGCAGGTAATGCCAATTGGGCAATACGACCGGCAGGGCCGCCTCCGGCAGCCAGTCGATATAGCAGGACGCATCGTGAGCCAGGACCATCTTGTCGGCGTGGCCCCGCTGGCACAGCCGCGCCACGGTGTCGACCCGATCCTCGAAGCTGAGGATGTTGTCCAGACCGAACCGGTCCATGCCGAGGTAGGAACCCGCGGTGATGAGTTCCTCCAGGTAGTCCAGATCGGTGGTGTCCCCGCTGTGCCCGATGATCACCCGGCTCAGGTCCACTCCCTCCTCGGCGAAGACGCGTTGCTGGTCAAGTCCGCGCCGGGTGTGGGCGTGGGTGTGGGTGGTGATCGGCACGCCCGTGGCGCGATGGGCCGCCGCGACCGCCCGAAGCACCCGCTCAACTCCGGGGGTGATGCCCGGTTCGTCGGTGGCGCACTTGAGGATTGCCGCCCGGACCCCGGTGCCGGCGATACCGTCGGTGATGTCCCGGATGAACATGTCGACCATCGGCTCGGGGCCGTTCAGTGCGGTGCCCGGTCCGGTGAAGTGGAAGTACATCGGAACGTCGTTGTAGGTGTAGACACCGGTCGCCACCAAGATCTGCAGATCCGTCTGCGCGGCCACCCGCTGAATGCGCGGGATGTAGCGGCCCAGACCGATCACGGTGGGGTCGACGATGGTGTCCACTCCGGCCGCCTTGAGGGCGTTGAGTTTCTCCACGGCGGTCTGTTCGCGGGCGTCCTCGTCGCCCCAGCCTTCCGGGTAGTTGGCCATGATCTCGGGGGACAGCACGAAGACGTGCTCATGCATCAGCGTCACGCCGAGATCGCCGGAGGAGATCTGGCCGCGGACTGTTTCGACGGTCATGATTCGACCTTACGACCGACCGCACGGCTGATCCGTCGCATTCGCGGCACGGGTAGCAGTGATGCTGCCAGCGCCGCGAGGCCGATCACTGCGAACACCTGAACCCAGGCGGAGTGGCCGATATAACCGTCGACCGAGCGCCAGGGGTAGCGGGACAGCAGCGCCCCGGCCAGGATCACACCGGACGGCACCACGAACAGGGAAAGCCGGTCCAGCGCGGGTCGGCGATGCCGCAGCAGATACGCCGATGCCAAGGCCGCACCGAACACCGCCAACCCGCCCAGGCCGCCGATCACCGTCCCGGCGGCCAGCAGGCCGGCCACCCCCAGCGCTCCGGGCCGCCGGGGCCGGGCCGGGAAGTACGGCCGCTGCGGTCGGCGCGCCGGAAGTAGCGCCATCAACAACAGCAGAGGAAGCATCGCCAGGCCGACGATCAAGCCGGCCCGGTACGGCCCGTTGGAGGGAAAGCTCAGTGTCACGGTGCCTTGCTCGCCGGGTGGCAGTACCCAACCCTGCTGCCAGCCGTTGATGACCACCGGGGTCAGTTGCGCACCTTGTTCGTTGTGCGCGACCCAGCCTGGGTTGACGCTCTCGGGCACCACCAGCGCCCGGGCGACCGGCGCGCGAGGCACGGTGATCTGACGCCGGTCGGGCCCCCAGTCGGTGATCTGCACCGCCGTGCCGGTGGCCGGTGTCAGTTCCTTGGCCAGCGGACCGGTCAGCTGGGCGCCATCGGCGATGAACGCCGCACCCGGGCTGATCAAGAGTTCCTGGCGGCCCGGCTGCAGCGCGATCGGAGTGGAGTCACAGGCCCGCGCCAACACCGGTCGGCCATCGAGGAGCGCCTCCACCGTCGTCGAAACCGAGGTCTGCACGAACCGTCCGGCCACCCCGATCACCGGCCCCTGCCCGCACGGCATTTCGATGCGGCGCTTGAGGTTCACCTCGGCGTCGGCAGCGGCGATCGGTGCGCCGGAAGGGCTGATCGCGGTGACCTCCGCGAGCCCGGGCGGCTTGAGTTGGTCGAAGCCCAGCGCCGTCCGGTCGATGACGTCCTGCCAGTCGAGCAGGCTGATCCGGATGGTGTCGGTAACCCGCGGATTCAGCGCAAGGGTCTGCGTTTCGTCGCCGTCACCCAGGCTGCGCACCTGTGGGCCGTCACCGAGATCGACGGCGACCAGCGTCGGATGGGTGGGCAGCGGCGATGAACTCGGAGCGACCCGCAGTCCGGCGACTTCTGTCGGGACGGGCAGGGTGACGGTGAGGGTGGGCGCGGCCTGGTGCTGCGCCACACCCTGCGATGCAGTCCAGGACGTGCGCAGATCGCCGTCGGTAGCCGCATACGCCGAACCCTGCACGTCGATCAGATCGGCGTTGCCCTGCGCTCGTGCAGCGCCAGGCTGGGCGATCAGATCGGCCAGTCGCGGTCCCTGCCGGGCCCGCACCCACACCGTAGGTGCGACCTCAACCGCCGTCGGAACGGTCAGGGTGCGGCTCAACGTGACCGGTTCCTCCGGGGCGACAGCCATGGACGCCGCGCAGTGCACGCCGTCCGGGGAATCCGCGCAGCCGTCCCGGCCGAGCAGTTCGGAGCCCAGATCCCATTCGGCCACCGACGATCCGGCCGGTGGGGCTGGTACGACGACGGTGTGGCGAAGATCGACGGGATGGGCGAATCCCGAAGCGTCGTATTGGGTTACATCCAGATCGGTGATGCCGAACTGCACGCCGGAGGATCCGTCGTCGGTCCCGACCGCGGTGATCCGCACCCACGGCGTCTCGCCGTAGGGCAGTGCGATGGTCAGCGGCTTGCCGGGTGTGTCGAAGCTGACTGTGGTGGTGCCGTTGACGGTCGACACCTGGATCCGGCGCACCTGGGCGCCGACCGCCGTGGCGCTGGGTGTGAGCGTCAACGCGGCATTGGTGACCGGCCGGTCGAAGTCGATCTGCAGCCACTGGCCGATCGCGGGTTGCAGCGAGTTGGACACCCATGCAGTCGCCGAATCCTTGTCGACCGCCGCGACCGGCCCACTGGCGGGTGAGACGTTGGGCAGTGTGGTGGCATCCGCCGAGGAACTCGAGGCGCTGAGCCGTCCGCCGGTCCACTCTCCCTGGACCAGGGCGGCACCGGGAACCGGGTAGTCCGGCACCCGGTTGTAGGTCGTGCGCTGGTCACCGGCGGCACGCACCGCCGAGGAATGATCGTCGACCCGGCCGTAGTCGGTCTCGCGGTCGACCGGGGTGTCGGAGACGATCACACCGCGTCCGCGTCCGCTTCCGGGGGACAGCCCTGCGCGTTGCGCATCCGCCGTCAGCAGCATCGGGCCCAGCGCAGGCTGGCCGAGTTGGCTGCGGCGGGCGTCGATCCGCAGCAAGGCTTCCGGGCCGCCGGCCACTCGGGTCATGTCGTTGGTGCCGACGAGATAGGGGGCGCCAGGGTTCGTGGCGGTTCCGACGCGGTAGATCTGGATCGCCGGGAAGCGTGGCCGTAGACCGCTGTCGCTGATGAACCCGTCGACGACGCCGGCTCCCACCTTCTCGCCGAACTCGGCGACCTTCGCCAACCCCGGCGAGCCCTCGATCGCCCGATGCACCAGCAGGGGCCGGGCCGACCGGGAGGTCTCCGGATCGAGGTCGTTGCGCAGCACGACATACGAGATGCCCTGGCGTGCCAGGGTGTCCGCCAGGCCCTCCGAGGGCCGGCCCGCAGCGAACAGCCGTTGCACGGAGTCCAGCGCCCGGATTGTCTGCGGTGGGGTCAACGGGATCGAGTCGCGCACACCCCAGGGGGATTCGCCCAGCACCTGCAGCGGCTCGTCATGGCTGTTGCCCCACACCTGGGTGGCGAAGGGAGCTCCCGGAACCACCAGCACCCGGCCCGGTGTCGGGCCGTCGGCGTTGTTCTCGGTCAGCCAGTTCGCGGCCTGGTGCCAGTAGTCCGGGATGGAACGGAATGCACCCGGTGGGGTCAACCGGCCGGTCCAGGCCAGCGAGGTGGCAACCAGCAATGCGGTGAGCACCACGATTCCGGCCGCCACCCGCCGGTCGTCCTCGGGGTGGATCAAGGCCCGGATCCACACCGCCCGGGCCGCGCTGCCGGGCAGCGGAATTCGGCCCAGCAGGTGCGCCAACCCGAGGACGATCGGGATCCGGATGACCGGTTCCAGTTTGTGCACATTGCGAAGCGGCGCGCCGGCGCCATCGAGGAAATGCTGGACCGTCTCGGCCACCGGTGAACCCATTCCGCCCGAATATCCGGCCGTCAGCAGGACGAGACCGATGAGCAGCATCGTGATCAGTCGTCCGCGGGTCGGCATCGATCGCAGTGCCAGGCCGGCCAGTCCGCCGGCGGCGACCAGTGTGGTCGCCAGCACCATCACGGACTGGGTGACCAGTGACGAGGCGGCGGTTGCGGTGGGCGCGACGAAGGGCGTCCAGGCCGACGTTCCCCGCAACGTCTCGATGAGCGACGTCCACTGGGTGGTCACCCCGGAGGACTCGATGAAGTCCAGGAAGGGCGGGCTGATCCGGCCCAGGAGTAGCAGAGCCACGACCCACCAGGCCACCGCCAGTACGGACGCCAATGCCCACCAGGCGGTGAAGCGCCACCACCTTTTATTGGGCCGGTGACATGCCCACCAGATCACCGCGGGCAGGCAACCGGCCAGGCTGGCCACCGCATTGACCGCCCCCATCAGGGCAAGGGCGATACCGGCCCGGCCGGCCAGCACGCGCAGCGACTGCCGGCGGGAGTCGCCGTTCAGCGCCTGGATCACCGGCAATAGCACCCACGGCGCCAGCATCATCGGCAGCGTCTCCGATGAGATCGACCCGAGCGTGGTCAGCACCCGTGGGGAGAGCGCGAAAGCGCAGGCCGCCACCAGTCGGGAGGTGCGGGTGCCGATGCCCAGACGTTCGGCGACTCGGAGCAGCCCCCAGAAGCCCGCCGTCAGCAGTAGCGCCCACCACAGCCGCTGAATGACCCAACCGGGCAGCCCGACGGTGTCACCGAGCAGAAAGAACGCGCCGTGCGGGAACAGGTAGCCGTACGCCTGGTTCTGCGCTTGGCCGAACGGCAGGTCGCTGTTCCACAGGTTGGCCGCCCGGGACAGAAATCGCAGGGGGTTGGCCGTGAGGTCGAGTTTGGTGTCCGGGGCGATGAGCCCGGGTGCCTGCGCGAAGCACAGCACCAGAGCAGCCGCGAAGACCGCGAATATCCAACGCCGGTGCAGTGGTGGAACGCCCGCGGCGTCTGACTGCTCCGCGACGGGGGGCCGCGCGGCGGCGAGGGTGCTCAGGCTGGACCCAACTGTCTCGCTCCTCCGCCGGCGCGGGGCGCCGGCATCGTCGTCTCGACTAGCC
>DAIPYT010000046.1:0-22704 GCA_036782595.1 Mycobacterium sp.
CGCGGAGGCTCACAGCGCCACCCAGATCCGCCCGCACGCGCACAGGAAATAGCCCCGGATGTCTGTCACGGGCCGGCAGTCACAGCGCATTTGCCTATGCCGGGGGACCGATCACGACGCTCATGGGCGGGGCCGGCAGTTCGGCGAGGAACCGCTCCGGCGTGGACGGCGACGACCACAGGGCTTGCAGGAACCGCGACCGTGCGCCGTATTTCTGCCACAAGGACCACCCGAGCGAGAGCAGCGCTGCCGTCGCCCCCGTCACGTAGGCGGTGCCCTCATCGGGCGTCCAGATGCCGTTAGAGACAAAGAACGGGACCGCCATCGCCAGCGCCCAGCGGATGATCGCCCCGAGAGCCGCGCCTAAGAGTGGATTCATGGTGTTGTCCCCGGCAACCGAATCGTGCCTCCGATGCGGCCGATGACGCGGGCGTTTGCGTCCACGACCAACCCCTGCTCAAGCCGAGCGGTCAGATCCGCCAACTCGGCGCGCATCTCCCGAACGTCCTCATGCAGCCGCTGGATGATCGTCACCAGACCTTCGAGGTTGATGGCCTGATACCGGCACTCCACCGCCGGGGGCGGCACCGGAATCGGCACGGGCGGGGGCACTGGCTCCCCGTTCGGCCGGAGGTGGTACATCTGCTCACTCGTCAGCATCCGGGGCTTTTCCCACACGTCCGACGACCGCCGCCCGACGAAGCCCCCGAACGCGATGGACGCCCCTGCGCGACCCGCGCCAACGATGATGTCCTTCACGTTCAGGTAGTTGTTCGGGTCGTTGCCCAGGACAATCGCATCTTCCGAGTAGCCCTCGACGTTCGCCCCGCCGCCGGTTTTCCGCAAGCAGCCCCAACTTGCCGGATCGCCGGCAGGATTCAGCTTGTAGGCGGCCAAACGCGCGAACAGCCCACACGCGCGATGATCGCCGTTACGGGCCTGCTCGAAGTAGCCGTCGCGTTCCAAGTCCTTGAGGATATCCAGTTCGCTCATGGCGTTTCTTTGGTGGCGAGGGTTCCCGTGCGCCAGTCCACCGACTTACCGCTGGCTTTGAGCGCCGCCTGAGCCTTGCCCAACAGTGCGTTGTAACTCTGCACTTCTGGCAGCGCCTCGCACGCTTTGGCGGCGGACCCTTGCAGCGCCATCACCGCCTGCACCATGACCTGTTCCTCGGCCGATAGGGCGGGGGCGGTCACGCCCTGCGCCTGCACCGTTGCGGCCAGTAGTCCTGCGATCACGATTGCTCTCATGCCTGAACCCCCTTGGATGCGTGTTGTCCGGTCAGTATAGACCAGCGCCCGATCATTCCGGCCCTCCGGTGATGCGGACCCGCACCGCGCCCGCCGTGGCTTCCGTCTCATAGCTGAATGTGAGGATGCGCGTCGAGGACCCCATCGCCGCGTCGCTCGTCCAGGTCGCCGCGTCTGTGCCGGAACTCGCCACCCCGACGTGTTCAATCAGCATCGGGATGCCATCGGCGGTGAAGTTCTCGAACTCAGCATCAAGCACCCACGCAATGTTGCTGCCGGCGCCGAGCGCGACACAGCATGTCGAATAGTTCGTGAACATCGTGCCGATGAGCCACTGGTCAGCGGAACTGCGCGGTAGCGTGACCCCGGATGTGCCACTCGTCGCCGTCGTCGCCGTGCTCGTGACGGCCGTGCGGTCCAGCGTCCAGCCCGTAGTGCCGTTGCTCCGTGAACACGCGAGGCCGGGATAGGCGTTGGCATCGGCGACGGTCAGCGTCACCGTGAAGCTGGCCCCGCCCGTGGTCAGGGCGCTGTAGTAGGTGCGGCCCTCGATGAGCCCCACCGTTTCCTCGTTGCCGACTTGGGTCCAAGTGTTCCCGCCCGCGCTGTCCGTCAGCGACGAAAAGGCGCTGAAATACCAGGCCGTTTGACAGACGACCAGATCGCCCGCCGACGCCGTGCCCAGGTCCACCGCCGTGGTCGACGCCAGCGAGCGCGTGCAGTCACAGTAATAGTCGGGCGCGCCGTAGGTCGCCTGCCGATAGGCGGAGGTATCGAACGACGACGACTCGGCGATCGGTATCGCCGCCACCCACTCAGGGCAGCGAAAGCCAGACGCGACTGAGCGGAAGGATCGTCCCATCAGGGGCTCGTAGTGATACTGTTCGACGCCGCCGAGGCGGCGCTGTTGCCGATGATGTTGGTTGCGGTGACCGTGAAGGTGTAGGACGTGGCCGCCGACAATCCGGTCACGGAGGCATTGCCGGCGCCGTCTGAGGTCGCCGTAATGCCGTCGGGGCTGCTCGTGATGTTGTAACGATAGACCACCTGCCCGCCACTGCTCGTGGGGGGCTTGATGTTGACGGTCGCCGTGGTGGAGCCGGTCGCGGTCGCCGTGATGTCCCTCGGCGCGCTGGGCACGGTGGCGGCGGCGAGCAAGGCCTCCCCGCGGACCTGTGCCGGGAGCGTGTAGAGCTTCGTGGCTTCGAGTGGTTCCACCCAGGGCCAGGTATCCGTGCCGAAGAAGTCCGGCTTCGCACTCAGGTAGAGCGAGTCGGGAAGGGCCTGTGGCGTGCGGTCCCAAGCGACGGCGTTCGTGAGGTAGTCGAAGTTGCCGTCTCGGAGCATGGTGCTCCGCACTTTCGGGTCGGGGTCTTGGTGGTAGTTCCCGGGGTCGTAGCCCATTTTCCAGATGAAGGGCTGTGAGATGCCCCACTGGCTCGACGCAGTGCCATAGGTGCCATCGCCGGGGTCCTCGTAAATCCAACCCGTCATCGCCCCCGATTCTCCCAGCACATTCCCGACGAAGTTATGCCACCAGGACGAAAACATCAGCCCGGCGGTGCGCGGGTTGTCCGTGGTCGTGTGGTCCCGGCGGAAGCCGCTGAGGTGATTGCGGTAGATGGTCATGTAGATGGCCGAGCCCCAGGTGCCATCGCTGTCGTAATTGAAGGCCTCGTTGCCCTCGAATAGAACGTGGTGCCCACCGACCATGTGCGAAGCGTTGATGCCCGTTTCCATCCACCCCAGTTGATTACCGATCACGCCGTTCTCGACGTAGTTGTAACCCACCACCGACCCGGCGCCGGCCGAGCGCATGACCATCATCTTGTTGGCGCCGCTGATGACGGTGTTTTCCAGCAAGAGTTCCGCGCTGCCGTGCGAGGCCTGGAAGGCATACCCACCCCCGCCCGGATACGGATGCACGGTGTCGTGAATCCAGCTGTCGCGCACCTCAATGCGGAAGCCGTGCCGGATGTCCACGCAGGCTGAGCCCCACTGGGTGCATTCGATGTTCTTCGCCCACGAATTCGCCGCGGCGAGGAACATGATATTGCCATCACCTCCGCCCCTCAGCGAGAGGTCCTCAACGCCCGCATTCTGAATATGCACACTCGACCCGGTGTAACGCACCAGTTGGGCATCATTCGCCATGCGGTAGGAGATGTGAATGGGGTCGGCAAAGGTGACGGTATCTGTGACGGTATCCACCGCGACGACTTCCTTGAGTTCCGCGATAGGCCGGCCGCTCCGCGACCAATACGTGAGGCCCGCGGGCACGGGCAACTCGTGCCCCGGGCGCGTCGGGTTATAGATCGTCCACGACAGACGATCCGATTGCAGCACGTCGTAGAGGTCCTCGTAGAGGCGAGGCGGCAGGTTCACGAAGGTCGCTGCCGACCCCGCCATGCTGTGGAGCCGTCCCACCGCCCCGGCCCCGGTGATGGCGACGGGGATGGTGAAGGTGTCTGCGTCCGTGACCGTGACCGTGTAACTGCCGCTCGTAATGCCGGTCTGGTCGTAGATCAGGACGGGGTCGCCCGTCGTGAGATTATGCGCCGTGGAGGTGTTGACGATGCCGGGATTGCCCGTGACGCTCGACGCGATGTCGACTTGCGGGCCGACCACGAAATCGGCCTCATCGAGCTTGACGAACTGCCCGACCGCAAAGCCTGCCGCGTCCGTCACGGTGACGGAGTAGGCCCCCTTCACCGCATCGGCCGTCAGGTCCACGGCGGTGGTGTCATCGGTGCCGGGGAAGGCGCTCGGCCCCACGAGGATGATGGTCTCCTGCGCGATGTCGGTCTTCTGCAGGGTCGTCGTCCCCACGCCGGCCCCACGGAGGGTGATGCCCTTGTCGATCTCGATGCGGTCATTCAGCAAGAAGGTGCCAGCGCCGAGCGTGACGACCTGCCCCACCGGGCAGGCGTCAATCGCGGCCTGAATCCCCGCCGACGCCTCCACGGCGCCGTCGCTGTAGGTGGACGCCGCGATGGTGGCACAGGAGGTGGAGCGGGTGGGGATGGCCAGGCCGGGGTCCCAGGTCGTCATGGAATCCGCCGGGATCAGGGACGCCGTCTCCGCCGCCGGAGCGATGCGGAGCCGAAAACGTCCCTGCCCCTGCACGCCAACCGTGAGGCCGAGGAGCACGCAGAGGGCGGCCCCGAGGAGGCGACCGCGCATCTTACTGGCCTACCCCGAGGAGTAGAAGGCGTGGCGGTGCGCTGCCCCCACCCGCGGCATTCAGGGACGCCGCCGCCAGCACCCAATCCTGATTCGCGTAGGCGCCGTAAGTCCACGACATCGTGACGGTGCCGGCCCCAGCTTCACGCGAGGAGGCCACGCCAATCTCAGAGGAGAAGGTGCCGCCATTGTAAATCTGCGTCTGTCCGGCACCGACCGTCGGCCCGTCGTCGTCGAACATCGACGTGCAGTCCACGACCATCTCGTCTGCGGCCGAGGCGATGTTAACCGTGGCGGGTGAGGCCGCGCCTGTCGCACTAATCGCCGCCGTGGCCGTGGCACTCACCGGCGTCGTCTGGTCCACCCCCGTGTAGGACGATGCCGCGGCGTAGCCGTTGATCGCGCCGGTGCTGGTGATCTCGATGTCACTCGACGCCGTCGCGGGCGCGACAATCGTCCAGAGCCACACGCGCAGCCCGAACTGCGCGGTGCTGACGTGGTCCGCCCGCTCCGTCATCGCCACGCCGCCCCAGGTGATCCCGGTGACGTCGGCGGTGTTGTTGTAAAGGCCGACGCACACCACGCCCACCCGGTCCGAGCCGGCCGTGGTCTTGCCGGTAATCGACACCGGAGAGGTATTGACCCGCACATTGAGGTCCGCTTCGCCATCATGCGCCACCTGCGCCCAGACGGGCGCCGGGCACAGCAGCAGCAAGAGAATCACGAGTCGTGGCATGAGGGTCACTTATAGGAATAGAGGGCTTTGATTTCGTTGGCGGCGACTTCCGCCACGTCGGTATCCGCGGCGCCCGTGACAAACCAGCAGGTGAGGCCGGTCGAGAAGCTGATGCCCACCGGGAACGCGAACGTGATGCCCGCGCCGGTCGTTGACCCCGGGATGGCCAGGTCGATGATCGGGGTCGTAGTGCCAGGGGTCGTTGAGGTGGCGACCTGGTCGGCGCAGCGGAAATACCGCACCGCCGCGTTGGTGTTGGTCAGCGTTGCGCTGTAGAGCGTCCCGGCCGTGTTTTTGATCTCATGCTCGTCTTCCGTGGAGCCGGATGAGGTGCGCTTCGCCGAGGTGGCGCCGCCCGAGGTGCCGGCGGTCGGCTGCACATACGCCGCGCCCACCGAGTTGAACTGCAACGGGGCGATCTCGTTGGTGGTGTTCGCCAGCGCATCCAAGGTGTCGTTGCGCACGCCGCCGATCAGCGGACCCGTCGAGGTTGCTTCCGTGTAGGTCGCGGTGCCGAAGACCACGTCCGAGGCGAACGAGCCGGTCGAGGGGGACACGGTAATGGCCGTGCCGCTCGCGATGCCCTGCACCGACAGCACTTGGGTGTCGGCCGTGCCGGCGGTCCCGAACGCCGCGGCGAAGTTCGCACTCGTCAGGCCCGCGGCGGTGTTCGTGTTCGTGGTGCCGATGAGGGTCTCGAGGCCGTCGAGGTAGCCGAGGGCCGTCGTCTGGTTCGCCGCCGTCGATACGCCTGAGACGGTGACGTCGTTGTTCGCGCCGAGGTTCACGAGGAGGCCGTCCGCGGCGGTGCCCTGCGCTGGCACCAGCGCATTCGCGGCGCCTTCCATGAGCAACGCCGTGCCCGTAATCGTGGCATCGGTGTCGGCTTCGGTATACTGCACACCCGCGCCGCCGCCCGTCACCGCCAGCGCGCCGTTGGCGTCAATCGCCAGGCCGCGCTCGTTGCCGGCCGCATCGCGGATGGTCACGTATACGTTCCGATTCGCGCTCATGCGCGCGACGCCAGAGTCGCCCTCGTTCACGCTATCGGGTGCCACGTCGTCGAACAGGAACGCCGCCGGGGCGGCCGAGTCCGTGCCGACCGTGAAGGCCGCATCATCCACCGCGGACGCGCCCGACCCGGAGCAGTTCGCACAGGTGATGGACAACTGCCCCGAGGCGTTGACCGTCACCGCCCGCAGGGTGCCGGTGTCGCTGCCGTAGACCTGCACCGGCGGCAACTGTGCGGACGCAGGGGAGGCGATGAGCACCGCCGCCAGGATCAACAGGATTCGCTTCATCACTTCACTCCAGCGTAAAAGACATGACTCGCGCGCTGGCAAGTCGGTGTTTGGGCCTGCGCCCACTGCGGCCGCGGTTGCATCGTGGCAACGTGGTAGTGCGTCGCCCCCTTCGTGGTGTCTCGGAGCCAGCCGTCGTGGACGATGCCGTGGACCAGATAGGTCAACTCGCGCACGACGGGATCGGTGATCGTCTGCTTCTGCGCGAACTGCCGCACCAGGGCCACCACGCGGTCCAGATTGCGCCCCCCGCCGACCGCGTTCCAGCACGAGAACTGCCACGGCGCGAGGCAGACGCTGCGGTAGGTCTGCCCCCAGCGGGGATCGTGGACGCGGTTCCGGATGACGTTCGCCACCGCGATCATGCCCTCGATGGGTTCCGAGCGGGCCTCGCCATAGACCGTCGCAATCGTCACTTGCGGGTCCGTGATCGTCGCCAGCAGCGCCTGCACCTCGGGGGTGATCCAAGGCCTAGCTGACTTTTCGGTCGATGGCATCGAGCCTCCGGAGGATTTCTCCATAGTGGTTGCCTTCGCGTTCCTCAAGCTGCGAGATCCGCACCTGCAGCGTGGAGAGCGTGGTGAAATACGCGACCACAGCAGAGACGAGTGCGCTCGTCCCTGCCATCAGCCAGTTATCATTCACAGGCTTACTCCTGTCCATGACTGGGTGCCATCATGGCTTCCACGATGGCCTGCAAGGCCGCGCGTTCGTCTGCTGTGCCCTTGAGAGGTATCCCGCGCTTGATTTTGTCCAGCGTCAACCCGATCTGCATCTGCACGGCCGGTCGCATGGCGGTGGTGACCAGCAGCACTTCGGGCCGACCCGCTGACATGGACACGGCATCCGTGATCCCCACCATGTCTCTCGCCTCACCACGCCGCCGGGCGATGTTGGTCACATTGCGAAGGTCGATGAGCTTTTTCAGTTGCTGCGATTCAGGCCCGGTGCCGGCGACTTCATCGAGGTTGCGCGAGTTGACGCTTTTTACCCGCTTGACCGCCTCGACGCCCGGCGTCTGCTGCTGCCCCCACATCCCGCGCAGTTCCTTGTTGTCGGCCTCGATGCGCGCCCGCATCTCCTTCGGCGTCAGATCCCGCGGCCCCGCGCCCGTCCGTTTCCCTGAGACAAGTTGCTGGGCCGTGATGGGCGCCCCATACTTCGGGTTCGCCACCAAGTCATCAAGCACGCCCTGGGTCGCCTGCCGCCCTTCCGAGCGCGTGGCGTCGAGTCCGCTGTCCAGCAAGGTCCGCAGTTCATTCACTTGGTCCGCGCCGGAGCCGGGTTTCCGCACATCAGGGGCCGCATCCACTTTCGCGTTGTACGCGTCGTTCACGCCTTCAATCCGGCGCTGCACACGGTTAGCCCCGGCGGCGGTCATCACATTGCGCCGCCCCGGCTGCGCCAGCACGGTATCGACCAGTTCTTCCTCGGCGCCCATCAGCCCTTGCTTGCGCGCCGTGGCCATGTTTTGCAGATAGCCCCGGTCCACCTTGAGCGAGCCCTTGATGGCACGCCGCCCCAGTTTGCCCAGCGCCTGCGGGATCTTGGTGAGGCCACCCATCAGGCCCGTGGCCAGCCCTTCGGTCATGCCGAGGCCGGCCGCATCCTCGCGGCTCTTGCCGCCCATGCGCTCGCCGATGAACCGTGCCCCACCCGCGACCAGTGCGCCGGGGATGATGCCGGGCGCCAGCATCGCCAGACCAGCCGCATTCGCGCTCGGCGCGGCCTCGTTGCGCTTGCGGTCGAAGTCGTCCGTGATGGCGCGCAGGCCGGGGAAGTCTCTGTCGAACTTGTCGTTTGCTGGCCCGCGGCTCGGCGCATCCTCAGCCCTGACCATCAGGGCCGTGACATCATCCCCCACGTCGGGAACGCCGCCCATGAGGGCCGTCACGTCTTCGCCGACGCCCGGCAGTTGGCCCGCCACTACTTGACCCGCTTCCACGTCTTGCCGCCGTCCAGCGATTCAGCCACGCCGCCTGGCACGCCGGGGATGGGCTTCTGCTGGGGCATCGCGGCATCTAGGCCGACACCGGCAGACGGCACGACGCCGCCCTGTGCCCGCGTCAGGCTCTTTTCGATCTTGTCCAGTTCCGACGCGAAGTTGCTGGCCATCGGGTCCAGACCACCTTGGGACGACGCCAACAGTTCCAACTCGCGTTCGGTGATGGAGCCAAGGCCACCTCCCGTGGGTGACGCCGCGCGCATCGCGGCCAGTTCCTTGAAGGCCAACTGTCCACGCAACTGGTTCAGCACGTTCTCCAAACTGCGCGCGGGCGTGTTCGGCAGATACTTCGTGAGGTTCATCGCGCCGGTGCTGCTCGCTCCGGCGAGGCCCTTCAATTGCTTGACCGTTTCCAGTGATTCAGCCAGCTTGTCCTGCGTGTATTTCTTGATCCGCTCGTCCTGTGCATCACCCTTGCCGCCACCAGCCGCCTTCTCGTAGGGCGCGTCGCCTGGCTGCGCCGTGCCCTTGGCGATGGGCGTCACCTGACCGTTGCGCATAACCCATTGCTGCTCGGGAGCGCCGCCGCCGGATGTCGGAGGGCGGTACTTCAGATCCAGCTTTTTCTTGCCCTCGTATTCACTCAGTTCACGCTGCGATTTCTGTTCCGGCGATTCAGGCGTGGGGCGGTTCGCCGCTTCCTGTTCGCGCAGGTTGATGTTCAACAGGTCGATGGGCTTCAACCGGCCAGATGCCGCACCGAACGCCTTGAACTGCACTGGGTCGTTCACCAGTTCCGACATGTTGGCGTCTGCGGTCTGGTCATACGCCGCCTGATCGGCCTGCGCCTTCATGGCCGCATCCGCGCGGTCGTCGTCTCGCTTGAACCGATCTGCCACGGCCGCATCGCGCACCCGCTGCTGTTCCAGTTCCGCGTCACGCCGCGAAGATTCCTCGTCAAACTGGCGCGTCCGCTCGGCCAGTTGCTGCTCGACCATCTGCCGCTGCAACAGATCCGCGAGCGCGTCCTGTGCGCCTGCGCCGATGAGGCCACTGATCGCCATTAGCCGGCCCCCTGCGGAAGATAGGGGTTCTGCTGCGGCTTCTTGACAAGCCCCTGCCCCGCGCCCGCCAGCCCGCCCGCGAGGCCCAGCGCCGACAGGAACGACTCGCCCCCGCCCGCCTTCTTGTAGGCCGGTGCCGGGAGCATCCCGCGCTGCGCGTAGTTCGCCTGACCGGGGACATCACTCCCCGACTGCAACGCCTTGAGCGCCTGCGCCTGCAACAGCAACCCGGCCAGTTTCTGCCCTTGCCCGCCGATGGCATCCCCGATGCCGCCGCTGGCCTGACCCATGCGAATGCCCGCCGGGGGCGTCACCGTGGCTTTGTTCAGCCGCGACAGCAACGAGCCCAGCAGCGCCTGCTTGGCTCGCGCCTGCGGGGCCGCGATGCCGAGTTGCGCGCGGTCCATCGTGGCGCGTTCGTCCAGCCCGAGCAGCGACAACAGCGCCTGCTGCTGGGTCTGGTGCGTGTTCGCCTGAAAGGCGTTCTGCGACTGGCGCTCCTGCGCGGCGCCTTTGCCAGCCCCGCCGAAGATGCTGCCCAGCCCTGACACCGCTCCGAGAATTGCGCCGAGCATCACAGCCCTCCCAAGAGCGCCTGTAGCGCCTGCTGATTCGCCTGCTGGCCCAACTGCGCGTAGTTGAAGCCCAGGGCATCCTGCGACCGCTGATTGCCCAAGAGCGTCCCGAGCATCCCCAGCCCCAACTGCCCGCGTCCGAGATAGCGGCGCAGATCCAGATCGCTCCGGCCCAACTCCCCGGACAGGTTCATGCCCTGCTGCCGGAGGTTGCTATCGAGGTTCGCCAGCCGTTCCTGCAACTGCCGCGCCTCGCCCGACAGACCGTTCTGCTGCGCGAGTTGCAGCGCCTGCGCCACGTCATCCCGCTGGCGCTGAATCTGCTGCGAGGCCAGCCCCGCCTCGAAGTCGCCGGCCTGCCCCGCCGCCTGCATGTCCAGCGCCTGCTGGGAGGCGTCGAACCCGCCGCTGCTGAGAGTGCCGCTGCCGGCCGCACGTTCCGCCGCCGCGTTCTTGGCGCGCTCAAGGGCGCTGCCCTGGCCACGCTTAAACGAACCCAGTTGCGACTGATACTCCTGCGAACCGGTGTTCACGTCGCCCGTGTTGGTTTGCAGCATCTGCTGGATGCGCGCCTGTAGGGCCGACTGGTTGGGGTCGGCCGGTCCCTGCGGGGGCGTGGACGTGCCCGCCGTAGGGGGCGCCACGCCCGGCCCCGGCGTGTAGGGGGTCGTCGGCGTTTGCGTGGGACTCGGCGCCCACCCCTGCTGCTGCGCCAGCGTGTCGGCATACGACTGAGCCGACGCCATGTCGGTCGAATTGCTACCGATCTGTTGCAGTTCCTGCGGCGTGGCCTGCCGGCCATAGCGGCTCTGCGCCCAGCCTTGGAACTGGTTGGCGTCGTTCTGTGTGTACCACGGCTGCGCCGCCGGCTGCGGCTGCGGGTTCAGCGGGTCTACGCCGCCGGTCTGTGGGGCCGCCATCACTGGACTCCCATCAACGATTGGAGCAGCGCCTGTCCTTCATCGCCGCCCTGTGCACCTTGCAGTTCCTTGAGAATCTGCGCCAGCACGTCACTCTCGCCGAGCGCGTCCAGACTGTTGCCCTGCCCGCCGAGCATCGCCATCGGGTCCATGCCGCCACCCTGCGCGGGCATCGCGCCGCCGCCGTCGCCGCCCGCCTGGAACGCCCACGCATCGCCCGACCCGCCCTCGACGGCGTTCCGCAGCACGTCCACGGGCGGCTCCGGCCCATCGCCGTCGAAATCGATCAGATCCCCCTTGGCGTGCTGCACCAGCCGCGCCTCAGGGAACAACCGCTGAAAGTCGCTATCCCCCGAGACCGACTGGGCCGCGCCTGACTGCCGCGGGTCGTAGCGGGACGCGATTTTGCCGAACGAGTTTTTGACCGTGTTCGATCCGCGCTCGTCCGTGCCCCACGCGTTCGTGTTGAAGCCGGTCATACGCGAGGGGTCGCCCCACCCGAGCTGTTCCTCGCCGGCAATGTCTGCCGTGCCATAGCTGGCGAAGGGGCGGGCGGGAGGCGCGGCGGCGGTCAGCGGCGACGGCTGGCCCACCGGCATTGTGGTATTGAGCGGCGTCCCGCCCAACTGCTGCTGTAGCAACGCCTGCTGCTCGTCATCCTGTCCGATGTACGCCATACGGTCTACCTCATCACCCGAAAAATCACACTGAAATACACGCTGGTGTTCCCCGCGGCGGCGGCCGACCATGTGCCGGCGTCGTGGCTGATCTGCACGTAGTGCTGATCGATGTTGCCCTTCACGACGCCGCGCCGCACCGTGCCAGCGTCTTCGAGATAGCCCGCCGGAAACCGCACCGTCCCCACCGACCGATACCCGCCGGGAATCGTGATCTGGAGATTCGCGCTGGCGCTGCCACCCGTGTCCGTGGCCCCGACACCAAGATTCCAGATCATCACGTCGCCGAGGATCGCGTAATTCTCGAACTCGCGGTCGGCGCTGGCCACCGTCCATGTCACCGTGCCGTCCCCGCGAAATCGCTGCGCGTCAAACGCGGGCGTCGTCCAGTGCCAGTCGTGCGTCCCATCGCCCAGATGTTCCACGTGCCACCCGGCCGCGACCGACGCCACAATCTGCTGCAACGTCTGCACCGTCACGTTAATCGGCCACGGGAGCGTCATAGCGTGCCCTCCGCGCTATGTAGCATCCGCACGGCGAGAATGCGCGGGCGCGATGTCTGATTGGTGGCGTTCGTGGTATCGAGCGTCACGCGCAAGTTGAAATAGAGAGAATCGCCCAACTCCACCGGGTCCACCTTCACGAGCCCCACGCCATCGCTGGACGTGGGCTGCGTGATCGCCGCAGTCAGGTTCTCGGCGGTCCCGTCCCGCTTCCACGACACCACGCGCAACTCATGGGACTCCCCCGCCGTCGCGTCATACTCCACAATCGCCGGTCCAAAGCGCATAAACCTCGCCTCGGACGCGTAGGGCCGGAACTTGAGCGAATCCACTAACGCCGACATGCCCGTGCCCGTGGCGAGGTCGTCGGGATTGGTCCCCGAATGCGTGCAGAGCACGGCCGTGCCCGACGTGTCCCCCCCGCTATACAGCACTTCAAGCCCGCTGAGCGCGAACATCGCCGCGCACGCCTTGACCGAGGTGGGGTATTGACGCCCCATCCACCCGCCACGCGCGCCGTCTACGGCGGCCACTTCAAACGAGGGATCAAACCGATATGACGCCGAGTCCAGGCAGCGGTCGCGGGTATTCCACACGAGCCATATATGGTCGTTCCCGTAGCCGTCGGTGATGTCGCCGAGGTACAAGTCCAGACTGACATGCTCAACGTCGCCATCGCGCACGCGAAACACCTGATTGGACTCGCCGAGGAAATAGATGCACGGGCGGCCCTGCCGGTCCAGACCATGCGTGATCCCGCGCTGCGTGGTGGCCCCGATGACCGATGAGACTTTCGTGGCGCGGTACGGGTTCTCGCCGAGCCCCGTGGGGCTCAGCCCCCAAATCGAGCGCGTCTTAAAGACGTAGATGACGCCGTTTAGCGGCTGTGAGAGGCCAACGATACTGTCGCCGTCGTTCTCGCCCACATCGATCCAGTGCTTCGTGTCGCTCGTCTGCCGGATCGCCTCATCCTCGCCCGTGTTGTCCAGCGCGCCCAAGATCGCCGTGAACCAGACCCGCGAGTTTCGCGTGCCGGTCTGCGTGCTGGACGCTGTGGTTTCCCAGCACCCCGCCATGATGAGTCGGTTGCCGTCCGTCGTGAGATATTTCGCCGACGGCGGCGGCACGTAGAGGCCCGCCGAGGGCGCCACCGTGCCCGCGCTGTAGGCGCTCGGTGCCACCGTATCGGCATAGGTGGTCGTGCCGACCGCGATGTTCCCCGACAGGTCGTAATACGTCACGTTATCGGCCGATCCGAACACCACCCAATGTGTCGCGCTGTCCGGTGTCGTCGGCTTCGTCACGGTGGCGTTGGCATTGGCGCCGCTGGGCGTGAAACTTTTCACTGGAGACAGTTCGGACGTGGCGATCACGTTCGACCCGCTGATAATCTTCCACTGCACCTTGTAATAGCGCGGGGTCGCCGCGTAGGCGCCCCCGCCGCCGCCGTCGGCGACGGTCGGGGAGATTTCCGCCTCAATGCCCACCCGGCGCATGGACGTGCCGTCCCACACGTGCAGCCGGTTCACGTCGCTGTTATAGGCCCAAAAAATCTTGTCGTTCAGCGCGGCAGCCTGCGCGGTCGTGGCCGTCACGATCGTGTCCGACCAGGCCACGCTGGTCCAAGTCCCCGACACGAGGTAATCCAGTTCAGAGGTGAAGCCCTGGGATGCCGCCCACAACTGGTCCACGCCTGCGGCCGTCACGCGCCGGAACAGATATTTGATCGGCATGGAGGGCCCGCTCGTGAGCGACACCACCTCGCACGACTTGCGGCGCCGGCCCAGCGTGCCCGGCACCAAATCCATATTGAGGATGGATTTCACCTTGCCCGGCGCGGCGTCCGCGAAGGAGGCGTAATTCTGCATCCCCGTCACGGCGTCCCACGTCAGATACGGCATGGTGCCCCACTTGTGCTATGGTGCGCCTCATGCGTATCCTGCTGACGTTCGTCGCCGCTATCGCCCTCGCCGCTCCCGCCGCGGCTCAACCCGTCTCCACCATCGACCTGTCGGCGTTCGGCTGGGGCGTCCTGGCCACGCCAGTGAGCGTCGATACCGACGGCGATCCGCTGACACAGGAATGGTTCGTCGGCCCGCTGTTCTCGGCGTACCGCCGCGTGATCGCCATCCAGCCGACTGGGGCCATGTGCCTCGGCGACTGGGTGAACGCGCACGGATGGGATCGCCAGATGGTCAAGGGCCGCACTCACTTGACGCGCCTGACTTGGCCCCACTTGGAAATCATGACGCTGCGGCACCCGGTCTGCTGACTCCGGCGTCCATCCGTGCTGGTCGGCCCACCGCTGCGCCTTCCGCTGCAACTGCACGCGCACCCGGAAGCCGTCGCGCTCGGACCCCGTGTAGCCCTTGAGCGAACCATAGCGCCGGCAGTTGTAGGGCCGCGCCTCGTAGACGGTGCAGCCTTGTCCCTCCGCGTAGAAGGGGCAGGGCAGCGCCAGCAATCGCCAGTAGCCGGGGCGGTCGTCGGGCAACCACGACAGGCGAACCTCGCCCTGCCGCGCCTCCAATACCGCGCGTTCGTCATCCGTCACCGTCACAAACGGGGTGTCCTTACAACAGTCGCCGCAGCGCGTGCAGGACCACGGCGTCATACGCCCGTCCCGACCCAGGGTCCCAGCCGCGAGGGCGCCTCAAAGCCGACCGTCCCGCCCGTCGCCGTCTCCGCGAGGTAGTACTTGAACGCCCGCAGCCGGCGCTGATAGTTCCCCGCCGCCGCCTGGATGCGGGGATCGTCCATGTGCTCGTATTCCTTGAGCATGGCCCCGTAGACGAGGAGATCGTGGAAGTCCACCGGCAGCCGCGGGACATCCGCGCTCTGCGCCAGATCGGTCGTTTCCACCTGATAATCCACGTAGTGCGTCACCGCCGCCGAGGGCGTAGGGTGCAGCGCAATCCGCGTGTAGGGCTGCGCCGTGCGGCCGATGCCGATCCGCGCCAGTTCCGTGCCGGCGCCGCTGGTCATGTGCAGCGTGATCACGCCCGCGCCCGCCGCCGACAGGTAGCACTTCGTGATGCGCTCCCAGGTCGTGATGGTGGCCCCGAGGGTCACAGCAGTAACGCCCGTGATCGTCACCGAGGCCGTGCGGGGATAGCCGCCCGTGATTTCGCCTTCGACGTAGCAGACCTGCGTGGTATCCGCCGCGCTCGTGCTTTTCACGAACAACTCGGCCGCCGCGGTGGGCTGCGTCGCCACGGGGCTATACCCGAGCCACACGAAGCTGTCAGGGGTGCCGGTGGTCCCCGTGACATCCGGGGCGACGTTCCGCCACAGGTCCAGGCTGATTTCCTGCAACACGCGCTGATTAGTGGGCTCGTAGATCCGCAGCGGCCGGGCCACGTTCACCAGGGCATATTCGGTCTGGTTCGCCACGGTGGCAAACGAGGTCGTCAGATCGCGCAGACGCTGCGTCCCCGGCAACGACAGCAGCTCCCGGTGGATGTCGTTCAGAAAATCAAGCAGCCGGCTCTGCGTCGCCGTGTCCAGCGTCGTGTTTTTGTTCAGCCGGCGTGCGAGCGTCGTCAGCAACTCGGAACGGGTCATTTAGACCGCCTGGGCCTGATCCTGCACCTGTCGCCACAACTGCCGCACGTTCGGCACGCTGTTGCGCTTGTCCTTCTCGTAGCACCGCTTACGGAAGCTCAGCAGCTTTCGCACCGCGCGGCCCGAGACGGGATCTTTCTTGACGTAGACCGTGAACAGTTCCTTACTGCCGTCGTTCAGCTCCACGGTGGTGCTGAGTTCGGGCAGGCTGTTGATTGCCACCAGTTCGTCGTAGGTCATCGTGGACTTGGCGAACTCGATGTACGGGGTCGGCGGCTGCGACGGGTCGTCTTCGTTGATGACCGCCAGAAAGGTCGGACAGATCATGTCCGGCCGGGGGTGGTCCCGGTCGCCCTTCGGGTTGAAGTTCGACACGCGCTCGTATTCGTGATCTTCGCGTGAGCGGGGCTTGTCCTTGGTTTCGGTGATCGCCGCGGCGGTCGAGACTTTCATCGCCTCGGCCAGCGCCTGCACCAGCGTCACGAAATCCGGCGTCACGGTGACGGGGGCCGGCGGCGCGGGCGGCAGGTGCTCGACCCGCACGGGCGCGTCCTCGTCGTACGCCTCGGGGTTCAGTTCCACGTCCAGCCCAAGATTCCTGCGTGCCACTATGCCACTCCCGTGCTGGCCACAGCCAGCAATGCGTCCCGTCGTGCATCGAGCGGGACCAGTTTGGCCGCGTCAAACGGGCGCCCGTGTGCGCCCATCGCCTTGGCCGTCTTCATCCGCGCCTTGCGCGCCGCGTAATCCTCGGCGGTGTGCGTGTCGAAGCCGTAGCGCATCACCGGCTCTTTCGCCAGCGGGCATCCCTCGGGGATGACCATTTTCACGCCGCGTCCGTAGGCAATCCCGACCCACAACTCCGCGTTCGCGCGCTGCTCGGCGTATTCCGATTCATGCTGGTAATGCACGCCGAACAGCCCGATCGTGTCGTAGCCCTCCGACAGCGCCAGCGCGATCATCCACGCCGTCTGTGATCCGAACGGGATGCCCGGCCACTCGGCCTGAATGCGCTCCCGCGGATACTTCACGCTCGCCGGAATCTCGCCGTAGTGCTTCTGCATATAGACCGGCGTCGTCAGCGACTTCAACCAGTCGTAATACCGGCGCCCGCACTTGATGGGCTCCTGGAAACAGAGCGGCGGATGGAGGTCGAACCAGCGATCCACCCGCCGCGCGCTTGACAAGGGCACACTGCTGTGTGACCAGATGGCCCAACTCGGGTCCGTGAACGGCGCCAACAGTAGCGTCGATTTCACGCCCCCGAGCAGTGCCACTTTGTTCATCGACTAGCTGACGAGCCCGTGGCTGTTGTTGATGCCGTAGACGAAGGCACCCCCACGCTTGAGATACACCGTCCCGACACCGATCAGCGCCGAGGCGCCGGTATCGGAGGTGAGCGGCGTCGTCGCCGTGGACGGCGCCGAGATGCAGCGCGCGCCGTAGACCGCGTTGGCCTCGCTCGTGGTCAGGATGTCCAGATAGCCGCCGTCCGTGGTGACGGGGGCGATCAGGAAGGCCGCCGTGGTGCAGCCCGAGGTCAGCAGCGCCGTTGCCACTTCGCCCTCGACCTGTGCCCACGCCGCGGTATCGCTGCCGCTGACGGTGCCGGCGATGAAGCCGACCTGGCCGTAGCTGCCCGAGGCGGGCCGGCTGGCCAGTCCGTTCTCGTCAATGATGACCGCCTCCCCGATGGCGGCCGAGTGCTGGCAGTTGACCAGCATGTAGGCATCCTGCGGGTTGTCGGGGTCGTAGTACACCGCGCCGAAAGGGCCACGGTAACTGGACGTGGGTTCCGTTTCGCTCGTGGCGAACGGGGCGATCATTGGCTGTGCAGAAAGTCGTGCCATGATTGAACGGTCCTCCCTAGGTGATGCCGTCGATCACGCCAAGGTGGCGCGGGTTGGTGACGATCTGCTGCGCGATCGTCTCAATGGCGAAGATGTTCGCCAACTGGTTGGCCGGTCGTTCCGGGGTGTAGCCCTTGAACCAGTAGCCACTCTGATACGCGAGTTTCAGATCCTCGCGGTTCAGCGCATACATGCGCGTGTCCGCGAAATCGTCATCCCAGCGCACGCGCGCCTTGCCGAACAGGTACTTCTCGCCCGAGAAACCGGCGTTGGCGTCGTCGTCGTCCTTGCCGACCACGCGCTCGTTGGCAATCAGCAGCGACTCGTAGCCGTTGCTCACCGCCGCCGAGGTCCAGTAGTCGGTGGGGAACTTCACGCCCTGACCCTTGGCGCACTGGGTGCGGATGGTCCGCATCGAGGAACGCAGGTTGTCGTAGGCGTTGGTCGTCTTCGCGCCCGAGGTGTCCTGGGAGCGGAAAAACGTCCACGTGCCGCGGTTGATGCTCTGCACGGTGCCCGTGGTCGGGTCATCCGGCACCAGTTCCTGCAAGCCCGCGAGGTCGTTGCCGGCGGTCGAGGCCACGAGATCGCTGTTCAGTTCCTTCCGCATCGCCATGCGGAGGTTGTTCAGCTTGCCCTTTTCCAGCTTGAACTTCGAGGAGTCGCCGCGGTTGATGGCTTCCTCCATCGAGGTCATGGTGAAGGTGCCCGCGTACTGCTTCCACTGGGCCTCCCACTCATCGAACACGTCCACGATGGAGGTGTCCAGCGCTTCGGTGGCCGAGGCCAGCGACTTGACGGTGGTGTTGACCTTGTATTCCAGCGGGCCGATCAGCGAGCGCCCGCCCGTCTCTTCCATCGCGCTCTTCTCAAGCCACGCCAGATAGGCGTACTCGTTGAAGATCGCGTCGGCGGGCTTCTTGCCCACCATCTTCTGCCATGCGGCAGCGACGACTTGTCCGACGTTTGCGGCCATGTGGCCTCCGCGTTATCGCCCGTACCCGACTTCGGCTATCGCCAGCTCGAAGGCTTCGTCCAGGGACTTCGCTTTCCGAGACGCCGCCGGGGCGGTCGTGCTCGGGTTGGCGGTTGCGGCCCGCAGTTTCTGCGCGGCCTGAGCAACCATGCTCTGCTCCGTCTGCTGCTGCGCCTTGGGCAGCACTTGCGTCGTGATCACGTCGGCATAGGCTTGCGCCAATGCTCCCCACGAATCCCACCCCTGCTGGTAATACTCCGCCTGCTTGGTGCGAATCGCGTCCTTGTGATCCGCGAAGTGCGGTCGGCTGGTCCACTGTTGCAACTTCTGCCCCGTGTCGGACAGGAGTTGCTTCGCGGCCTCCGCTTTGGCGTCTCGTTCCTGGCGTGCTTTCAAGTCCTGCTGGACCGGGGCGAGTGCCTGCTGCATCTCGCTCTGCCATGCGGACTTGAGCCACGCTTCCCGCTTCGCCTGCTGCTGCGCCGAATACAGAAGCACCCCGTTGCCCGCGTCGAGATCGGGCTGGGGTTCTTCGGACTCGGCCGCCGCGCCCGGTCGGGACGCCCGCAGGCTCCGCGCCGCATGGGAAGCCATTTGGGCCGCGAACCGGGGATCGGCCTGCAACTCCGCAATGAGTTGCGCCACCGTGCCCACGGGATCGGCTCGCAGTGACTCCACCACGCGCAACGAGTCGCCATACTGGCTCGCCACCTGCTGCATCACCGCCTCGCGTTCTTTCGTGCGAGCGTTGTGCAGGATGTCGGGCCAGCGTTCCTTCGGCGGTTCCCCCGGTGACTCGGGGGCCGTCTGTGCCTGCGTCGGGTCCGGCTGTGCCTCTGTCGGGGGCACGGCCGCGGGAACCGGATCGCCTACAGGCGCGGACGGGCCGTCAGTCGGGTCCGTCGCTCCCTCCACACTCGCGGCAGCTTCGGCAAAGATGCTGTCCAGTGTGGGCGGGGACGAGGAGTCGCCGGCTGACGAAGACGGGGCACTGGAATCGGACGCACTTGCGCCGCCCGAGTCGCCGCCGCCAGTCAGGGTGTCGTCACTCATACTCAACCCTCAGCCCCTGTCTCGCCGGGGCACCGCGAAGCGTCAGGCGCGCGGCGGGGTGGGTTCGCGCCGAATAATCGGCCCCAAGCACCGCCCGCAGTACTCTTTCCCGCTCGGCTTCACCTGCACATCAGGCGAGCCGCACGGGCACGTTACGAGGCTCGCCGTCGGCGGACCCGTGTCGTGCAGCCACATTCGACCACCCAGGTGGGGTCGTCCAGCCCGTTGGCGGCGCGGACCCCATCGTGATTGCCCAGCTTGTAACACCGCTCACAAAAGAGCGACAATCGGAGCTTGGCGAGAGTGGGCACGATCGCGGCCAGCAGTTCGGCGTCGCGCTCGGTCATCTCGATTTCGGCCCGCCCGCCCATGAGTGTCAGCATGACCCCTCCGACGACCGTGGGGAGCGGGGCCGGGACAGCATTGCCTTGGCGGCATCAAGCGTGTGTTGCGACACCGCATCCCATCGCTTCAAGTGCTGATCGCCTGGCCCCGCCCATTTGGCGCGAATCTCGCAGCCTTCCTGGGCCAGCGCGCGCACATGCTCGGATTTGGAATAGAATTTGCGCGGCTGACCATCGGGGAATCCGTTCTCGGCCCAAAATCCGCCAGGAACATCGTCCGTGATGGCATTGCTCATGCCGCGCCCGTGGGGACAGAAGGGGAAGTCACCGACTTCCAGTTCCTGCTGGCACACATCGCATACGGTGCTAGGCACTGGCCTCCGCCTTGATCGAATCCTCGAATGCGTCCAAATAGTAGTACGCGCGTTCCAGAGCAGCAGCCGTATCGCCCAATCGGCCGATGGATGCATTGCATCCGTCGCAGAGCAGGCCGCGCACCAGATTCGTTTTGTGGCAGTGATCAATCACAAGCTGATCGGCCGGAACTGTGCAGCAAATAGCGCAGCGGCCCATCTGAGCGGCAACCATCTCCTCATACCGCTCTCGCGTCAGGCCGTACCGAGCAAACCGGCGCTCATCCCTGTTCCGCCGAAGAACCGTCTCCCGATTTGCCCGATACCACGCCTTGGCCCGCTCGGCCTGAGCCTTTCGGAACTCGGGATTGGCCCGACGCTCGGCGCCCCGCGCCCGGTCCAGCGCCTTCACCTTGGCGGCGTTCTTGGCCCGATACTCGGCAGCCTTGGCTTTCTTGATGTCGGGATTGGCCGCGTATTGGGCCTTCTTTTCGGCCAAGACGCGCTCCCGATTGGCGACATACCAGTCCCGCATGTCCACTTCTGGTGACAGCCTAGCACAACTGGTCATTCGTGTGTCAACAGGTTGGACCCACTATATTTTGGGGCCGCTCTGTCCCCCGGATTCGTCGCTTTGGTGCTGATTCAGCGTCGGCATCTTCGGCAGCGTCTTTTCGATCTGCGGCGGGGCCAGTCCGGGCTGCGGCGTGGGCGTCTCGGCTGAGTTGACAACCGCCGCCTGCACCGTGGCCTGAATCTGGGCCTGTCCCTTCGCCGCCTCGATGGCTTGCGGGCTGAACTGGTAGCCCGCCTGCGCCAGAATCTCCATCACGAGCGGGAATTGCGGCATCCCAGGGTTCATATCGGCGGTGTTCACGCTGATACTGACCTTGGGCTCGGGCTTTTTCATCGGCGGTTGGTCGATGACGACCTGGGCCGGGTCATACCCGAACAGCGAGGCCAGTTTCTTGATGATCGGCACCGTATTGACGTTCGGCGACTGCCCGATCATGTTCAGCAACTGCATCTGCTGCCGCTTTTCAGCCTCAGCATCGAGGTATTTGCCGCTGTCGATGACGATTTCGTAGCGATACATCCCCGCCAGCACCGCTTTGTGCTGCGCCCACAGTTGCCCCGCGGCCTGCCCGAGAATTTTGCTGGCGGTCGGCGCGTCGGCGTAGCGGATGACGTGCAGATCGAACACGCGCACCACGTCCAGGTACCATTCGAGCACGCGCTGGCGCTCCTGCTCGAAGCGGGCCTCGGTATTGCGCTGGGTCGTGTTGACTTCGGTCGCCGTTTTGCTGCTCTTGTTGGCGAGGCCGACCTGATTGGCCCCGATGCCTAAGATCCGCTCCCGGTCGCGCTCGATGTAGTCCTGGCCGGTCCAGTTTTCACGGCCCTGGGCCAACTGCGTCACTTGCAGCATAGCCTGCCCGCTGTCGAGCATCCCCGGTTCGACCGGCACCCACGTCCCCACGTCGCCGCGCTCGATCTTCGCCTTGGCTTCGGGGTTGATCTTCTCGGGGTCGTAGAGCATCACGAGACGGTTGCCGTCGCGCTGCTTGACGATGATGCTCCGATACTTGTTCAGTTCCTTCGTCAGCGGGGCCGTGACGGTGCAATCGGAGGGCACATAGGCCTGATCCGTGCGGTCGCGGAGCGTCAGCCGCTGCAACGAGAAGTCGATGACGGAATCCGGCGTCATCCGCGCATCGTCGCCGATGGTCTGGTGGGGGGAGGGTTCGTGTTTGATCGGCTGGGATTCGCCGTCTAGGAGCACCAGATCCGCGATGGCCAGCGGATGCGGGGGCTGTTCGCCGGCCTCGGCCAGCGCCGCCATCCGGTATTGGATCACGCACCCGGTGACGCGCGGCTCGCTGGCATCCGAGGCGTCCGACCCTTGGAGGTCGTCATCCTCGTAATACGGCCGATCTTCGCGTCGGCCGCCGCCCTTCGGCTCCCAATCCTCGGCCAGTTTGAACCGGCGTCGGGCTTCCGACAGCGGCCACTCGAACTCGTAGCCCACCCACGGGGCCTGACTGATGTCCGTATCCTTGTGATCGGCCGGAATCAGTTCCGCGTAGGGCGAAATCCGTGCCAGATACCAGTCTTCGTGAATCGGGATCTGCTGCGGCTCGGTCTGCGGCGCCCCGGACACCGGATTGACGACCGGCTGGCCCATCGGGTCACGCACGGGCGCCTGCACCTCGACCGTCTGCACGTCGTAGCCCACGGAGACGAGCCCAAATCCGGAGGCGCAGAGCGTATCGAACAGCACTTTGTGCACGACGCGCTTGGCGTCGGCGAACTGGTGCGACAGCAACCCGTTGATCAGCTTCTGATGCAGGCTGACGAGCGTCCCGAACGTGACAGGCGGCGGGGGCGGCGGCATCCCCGGCTGCGGGGG
>DAIPYT010000047.1:0-22446 GCA_036782595.1 Mycobacterium sp.
CCGACGACCAACGGATTATGAGTCCGCGGCTCTAACCAACTGAGCTACCGCCCCCCGCGCAGCAACTGCGCCTCCGAGAGCCTAGCGTCAACTCCAGGGCCGGCGCAGGGCTGGGACCTTCAGTTTGTGACGACGCAGAACTCGGCGGTCACAGTCATGACAGTCGATCACCACCTCGGAAAGCTTGCCTACTGCCATGGCGCCCCCTACCACCGTTGCGCGGTGCTCGATTGCGAGGGCAGGGTGACGGTCGTGCGCACTTTGACAGACTATTGCGCCTGACTGACCGAGGACATGTGGAAGTCCGGGATCCGCAGCGTCGGCATCTGCGCGCGGGTGGCCCAGTCGCTCCACTCCCGCGGCAGCGTGGTCTCTGCCACGCCCGCCTCGGTGGCCCGTCGCAGCAGATCCAGTGGGCTCTCGTTGAACCGGAAATTGTTCACCGCCGCGGTGATCTCACCGTCCTCGATCAGGTACACCCCGTCACGGGTCAGCCCGGTCAGCAGCAGCGTGGTGGGGTCGACGGTGCGGATGTACCACAGCGTGGTCAGCAGCAGACCGCGCTCGGTGCCGGAGACCATATCCGCGAGATCCTTTGTGCCGCCGGTCATCAGAAGGTTGTCGGCTGGCACAGCGGCGTTCACACCGAACTCGGCGGCAGCGGCCCGCGGAAAGACGAGCGAGGAGATGGCGCCGTCACGGATCCAGTCGACCCGGCCGATATCCATTCCGTTGTCGAACATCGACAACCGTTCGGAGCCTGACGGCGTATGCACGAACGGCGCACACTCCAGGCCGGCCGCGAACGGGTCGGAGAACATCGTCAGCGGTAAGTCAGTGAGCTTCTCCCCCACCCGCGTCCCACCGCCAGGCGCGGACAAGGCGGTGCGGCCCTCTTGCGCCCCGCGGCCGTCCATCGACCAGCCCAGATAGATCATCATGTCGGCCACCGTTGAGGGCGGCATCAGCGTTTCGTAGCGCCCGGCGGGCAACTCCACCGTGCGCTTGGACCAGTCCAGCCGCGTCGAGAGGTCGACGAGCATCGAATCGACGGGAACGTCGGCGAACCACGGCGTGCTGATTCCCGCCCAGGCACTGGCGTCCCCGCGCTTGGCGTTGATCTCCACCGACCCGGTCGGCTGGGTGAAGCGGCGGCGCACACCGGTCGAGGTGGCCAGGAACGTCGTCTCGACGATGTGATGAGCGAACCCGTACAGCCGGTCGGAGCGGCCGAATCCCGACGACAGCGCGCGGGCAGTCTCGGCGAATGCCCCCGCACCGGTGCTCAGTATCGGATCATCCCAGTCGGCGGGCTCCCCGGCGCCGGCCAGCAGCGGCGCCGCGTCGTGGGCTTCCGGCGCGGTGTGCGCCGATTTGTCGGCCGCGGCGACCAAGCCGTCGATCGCCCCGGGGTCGACGACGCTGGACCGCAGCGCGCCGACATGCGCCCTTTCCCCTGTCCGCACAATGGAAATCACCGCGGTGCTGCGACTCGTCGAGACGCCATTGGTGGTCATCGAGTTACCGGCCCAGCGCAACGAAGCTTCGGACCTGTCGGTGACGATGACAATCGTCTCATCGCAGCGGTTGGTCCGGGCCGCGGACTGCAGCACCAGTTCCACCGCATCCTGCGCCGGGATCATCGGCCCGACTCTTCCAGCGTGTTGAGCACATTCACCCGCCGGAACAACGCCGACGGACACCCATGGCTGACCGCCGCGACTTGGCCCGGCTGGGCCTTGCCGCAGTTGAACGCCCCGCCCAGCCGCCAGGTCGACGGCCCACCGACTGACTCCATCGAGTTCCAGAAGTCCGTGGTGGTCGCCTGGTAGGCGACGTCACGCACCTGGCCCTCCAGTCGGCCGCCGCGGATCCGGAAGAAGCGTTGCCCAGTGAACTGAAAGTTGTAGCGCTGCATATCGATTGACCAACTCTTGTCGCCGACGATGTAGATTCCGTCTTCCACCTGGTTGATCAGGTCTTCGGTGTGCAGGTCCACCGGACCGGGTTGCAGTGAGACGTTGGGCATGCGCTGAATCGGTACGTGGTGGGCTGAGTCGGCGTAGGAGCAGCCGTTGGAGCGTTCCAGTCCGAGCTTGCGGGCGAACACCCGATCAAGTTGGTAGCCGACGAAGATACCGTCACGCACCAGATCCCACTGCTGGGCGGCCACCCCTTCGGTGTCGTAACCGATTGTGGCCAGGCCGTTTTCGACGGTGCGGTCCGCGGTGACGTTCATGACCGGGGAACCGTAGCGCATCCGATTGAGCTTATCCGGAGTGGCGAATGAGGTGCCGGCGTAGGCGGCTTCGTAGCCGATGGCCCGGTCGTATTCGGTGGCGTGCCCGATGGACTCGTGGATGGTCAGCCACAGGTTGGTCGGGTCGATCACCAGATCGGTGGGGCCGGCGACCACGGTGGGCGCCTTGGTCTTCTCGGCGAGCAGTGACGGCAACTCGGCGAGTTCGGCGCTCCAGTCCCACAACGCGTCACCGGCGACGGCCTCCCACCCGCGCCCGGTGGGTGGGGCCAGGGTTCGCATCGACTCGAAGCTGCCGGCGGAGGAGTCGACGCTGACCGCCTCGAGTGCGGGCATGGTGCGCACCCGTTGCTGGGTGATCGACGACCCGAAGGTGTCGGCGTAGAACATCTGCTCTTTGACGGTGTTCACCATGGCCGATACGTGGTCCACCCCATCGGAGGCGATGAGCCGTCCGGAATAGTCCCCCAGCACCGCGATCTTGTCGGCGGTCGGCACGTCGAACGGATCGACTCGGTAATCCGACACCCAGACGGCGTCGCGGTAGACGGGCTCGTCGGCCAACTCGATCCGATCGCCGTTGAGTGCGGCCAGGGTGACCGCCACCCCCACTGCATGCCGGGCGGCCTCGGCGGCGATGTCCGGGGTCAGCCCGGCGTGGGAGGCGAATCCCCAGGTGCCGTCGACGATCACCCGCACCGCCAGGCCGATGTCGCGGTCAAGAACAGCCGACTCCAGTTCACCGTCGCGCAGCTGCACGATCTCAGTGGTGATGGCGTGCACCCGCAGGTCGGCGTAGCTGGCGCCGCCGGCGGTGGCCGCCGACAGGGCGGCGTCGGCCAGCCGACGCAGCGGGAGAGCGAGGAAGTCCTCGTCGACAGGGCGTGAACTCACCGCACCACCGTAACCGGGGGCTTTAATTGTCGATGTGAACCGGCGTCTGCACTCAACCTTGCTGGGGTACGGGCTGCTGGCGCCGAGCCTGTTCGGAGTGGGATGTTTCCTGCTGCTGCCGATGCTGGTGGTGGTGTGGCTCAGCCTGCACCGCTGGGATCTGCTCGGGACTATCCGCTATGTAGGCCTGGACAATTGGCGCTCGATCCTGACCGACCAGTCGTTCGGCAGCTCGCTGTTGGTGACATGTGCGTTCATCGCGATCGTGGTGCCCGCCCAGGTGATATTGGGTCTGGCAGCGGCGGCGATGCTGGCCCGCGGACTGCCAGGAACGGGACTGTTCCGGGCGCTCTACGTCATCCCCTGGATCTGCTCGCCGCTGGCCGTGGCGGTGCTGTGGCGCTGGATCCTGGCTCCCACCGACGGGGCGGTCAGCACCCTGCTGGGGCATCGCATCGAGTGGCTCACCGATCCATCACTGGCGCTACCGGTGGTCTCGGCGGTGACGGTGTGGACCAACGTCGGCTACGTGGCGCTGTTCTTCCTGGCCGGGATCCTGGCGATCCCGCCTTCGATTCACGCCGCCGCCCGCATCGACGGCGCCACCTCCTGGCAGCGGTTTTGGCGGATCACGCTGCCGATGCTGCGGCCCACGTTCTTCTTCGTCTCGGTGACCGGCGTGGTCAGCGCCGCCCAGGTATTCGACACCGTCTACGCGCTGACCGGGGGCGGCCCGGCCGGGCGCACCGACCTTGTCGCGCATCGCATCTACGCCGAGGCGTTCGGCGCCGCAGCCATCGGGCGGGCGGCGGTGATGGCGATGGTGCTGTTCGTCATCCTGGTCGGGGTCACCCTCGTGCAGCACGTCTACTTTCGTAAACGGATCAGCTATGACCTCACGTAACGCGCTGATCTACATCGGTCTGGCGATCGCGGCGGTGCTCACGATCGCACCGTTCGCGCTGGGCCTGCTCACCTCGGTCACCTCGGCGCAGCAGTTCGCCACCGGCACGCCGCTGTCCCTGCCCGATCCACCCACCATGGAGAACTACACCGCCCTCGGCAGCGCGGGCTTCGGCCGGGCACTGGCGGTCACAGCGCTGATGACGGCGATCATCACCGTCGGCCAACTGACGTTCTCGGTGCTGGCGGCATATGCCTTCGCGCGTCTGGAGTTCCCGGGCCGCGATGCCCTGTTCTGGGTGTACGTGGCGACGCTGATGGTGCCCGCCACCGTGACGGTGGTTCCGCTCTATCTGATGATGGCCGAACTGGGATTGCGCAACACGTTCTGGGCACTGGTGTTGCCGTTCCTGTTCGGCTCGCCGTATGCGATCTTCCTGTTGCGCGAGCACTTCCGGACGATCCCCAAAGATCTGCTCAACGCCGCCCGCATCGACGGCGCCAGCACCCTGGACGTCATCGTCCATGTGGTGGTGCCGGCTAGTAAGCCGATCCTGGCCACGCTGACGTTGATCACCGTTGTCTCGCAGTGGAACTCGTTCATGTGGCCGCTGGTCATCACCAGCGGCGGCAAGTGGCGGGTGCTGACCGTGGCCACCGCGGGCCTGCAGTCGCAGTACAACGCGCAGTGGACGCTGGTGATGGCGGCCACCACCGTCGCGATCGTCCCACTGGTGGTGCTGTTCGCGATGTTCCAGCGCAATATCGTCCGCTCAATCGTGGTGACCGGGTTGAAGTGACAGGACTTACATGATCACTCGACCGCGTTTCTCGACCGTGATGGTGGCCGCTCTGCTGGCCGTCGCGCTGTTACTGACCGGCGCGGTGATCCTGCTGGGCCGCAGCGACGACCCGCCGGGCAAGACCGTCATCACCGTCCGACTATGGGACGACAAGGTGGCCGACGCCTACCGTGAGTCTTTCGCGGAGTTCAGCCGCGCCCGCCCCGACATCGAGGTGGCCACCACCCTGGTCTCCTACGCCAGCTACTTCGACACCCTGCGCACCGACGTCGCCGGCGGCGGAGCCGATGACATCTTCTGGATCAACAACTCCCACTTCGCCGAGTACGCCGACAACGGCAGGCTGATGGCGATCACCCCGTCGGCGGACTGGGAACCGTCGGTGGTCGGCCAGTTCACCCGCGGCGGTGTGCTGTGGGGGGTTCCGCAGCTGACCGACGCCGGTATCGCGTTGTACTACAACGCAGAACTGCTCGACGCCGCCGGCGTCGCACCCGAGGCGCTGGCCGCCGCCCGCTGGGACCCGGATCCGGTCAAGGACACCCTGCGCCCACTGCTGGCCCGCCTGACGGTCGATACATCCGGAAAGACCGCGGCCACAGCCGGATTCGACGCCGGGAGGGTGCGCCAATGGGGTTATAACGCCGCCAACGACCTTCAGGGCATCAACCTCAACTACATCGGCTCCGCGGGCGGGATTTTCAGCGAGGGCGACCGGTTCGCCTTCGACAACCCGCAGACCGCCGTCGCACTGGCCTACGTGATCGGCCTGATCAACACCGACCATGTCGCCCCGCCCGCCTCGGACACCAACGACAACGGCGACTTCTCCCGCAACCAGTTCCTGTCCGGGCGCATGGCGGTGTTCCAGTCCGGCACCTATAACCTGGCCCAGGTCGCCGCCCAAGCCCGTTTCCGGTGGGGGGTGGTGCTGCTGCCCGCCGGCCCTGCGGGCCGAGTCAGCGTGACCAACGGCATTGTGGCAGCAGGCAATCCGGCCACCCGCCACCCCGAGGCGGTGCGCGCGGTTCTGCACTGGCTCGGCGGGGCCGGGAACGCCTATCTGGGCCGAAACGGCGCGGCGGTTCCGGCGGTGCTCTCCGCGCAGCGGGTCTACTTCGACTACTGGCGCGCCAAGGGCGTCGATGTCACGCCGTTCTTCGCGGTGCTCGACGGGCCGCGTATCGCGGCCCCGGGCGGGGCGGGGTTCGCCGCCGGCTTCCAGGCCATCAAGCCGTTCTTCGACGAGATGTTCCTGGGCCGGGGGCCTGTCGCCGAGACTCTGGCAGCCGCCCAGCGCGCCGCGAACGCCGCAGCGCAGCGCTAGGTCGGCCGGCTCAGCTGCCGCCGTAGCCCCGGACTTCCAGCACGATCGCCAGCACCGACACCGCCGCGACGATGCCCAGGACGACCCAGTCGGTGCGCCCCGGCCGAGACGGCGCGGCCGAAATCTGCCCGGTACCGCCCCGGGCGGTGATAGCGTCGCCCATCTCGTCGGCCCGACGCAGCGCAACGGTGATACCGGCGGCCAGCAGATCGACCAGGTCGGACAACCGGCCGCGCCGGCGCGCCCGGCCGTCGGGCATGACCGGCCGCGGCCGTAACCGCCGTGCGGCGTAGAGCAGGCGGAACTCATCGAGCAGCATGGGGAACGCCCGCAACGCCAGCGCCAGCGCCACCGCCCAGTCGTCGACCGGAACCCGGAACCACTTCAGTGGACGGCCCAGCTTGGCGATGGCTGGCGCCACGTCGGCGACATTGGTGGTCCAGGAGATCATCGCCCCCAGCGCCAGCAGCACCAATGACAGCGCGGTGAAGCGCAGGAACTTCAGGAGTCCGCCGACCGCGAAGTCGTGCGACCACAACTGCACCACCGGATCGCCGCCGCCCATCGCCGCGGTAAGGGCGCCGAACAGCAGCAGCAGCCATATCCACCGCGGCAACGTGGGCACCGCGCCGCGCGGGATGTGGGCCAGCCGCACCGCCACCACCACCAGCAGCGCCATCAGCCCGATGGCGATCCAGCCCGGGTAGAACGACAGCAGCAACGACACCGCGAAGACCACGATGAGTTTGGTTCCGGCCCAGAGCCGATGGATGACGGATGTGCCCGGAACGGGACGCAGCAGCACGACGGCACGGCGCTGGCGGCTCATCGCATGCCGCCCACCGGCGCGAGCACTCCGCGATCCAGGTGCAGGGTGCGCGGGCACAACTCCTCCAAGCCCGCGAAGTCATGGGAAATGACGATGACGGTCAGCCCGGTATTGAGCCGCAGGTCGGTCAGCAGTCGCAGCAGCCCGCGCTGACTTGCCGCGTCGAGGCCGGCCAACGGCTCATCGAGGATCAGCGCGCGCGGCCAGCGGGCCAGCAGGCCGGCGATCACCACCCGCCGCATCTGCCCGCCGCTGAGTTGATCGACCCGCCGTCCTGCCAGCGACCCGTCGAGCCCGACGGTCGCCAGCGCAGACACCACCCGGCTGGTGTCGTAGGGCGAGAAGCCGGCCGCGGAGGCGACTTCCAGATCAACCCGGCTGCGCAGCAGTTGAAGTCGCGCCGCCTGGAATGCGATCGCGACGTCGCCGACGCACTCATCGGCCGGCCGACCACCGACCAGGCAGGAACCGGTGGTGGGCGCAGTCAACCCGGCCATGATCCAGGCCAGGGTCGACTTGCCGGAACCGTTCCCGCCGTGGATGAGCACTCCGTCGCCCTCGTTGACGGTGAAGCTGACATCCTGCAGTGCGGTCTTGGCCCAGGGAGTCCCGCTGCCGTAGACGTAGCCCACACCGCTGCACTCCAGCACCGGCTTGCCGCTCTGGGTGGCCGGGCTGGTCGTCGCGGCGGGCGCGGCGGCATGGTCGACCATGACCATGTTGTCCTGGGATTCGCTGAGATTGACTGTGCGGTCGGCGATCTCGGCCTCGGTGTTGTAGTGGGTGATCTGGACCAGGGCCATCTGATGGCGCTGGGTCAGACCGGACAGCACGCTGAGCAGACCGTCGCGCCCGCGTTGGTCGACCATGCTGGTGACCTCGTCGGCGATCAGTATCGAAGGCTGCCGAGCCAGTGCGGCCGCCACCGCCAGGCGCTGCAACTCCCCGCCGGAGAGCCCGCCGGTGTCGCGTTCCTCCATGCCGGTGAGCCCGACTTCGTCGAGTAGTCGGCCGACATCGGTGGTGGTACCCGGCGGCAGTCCCCACACCACGTCGTCGGCGACCCGGCTGCCCAGCACCTGGCTCTCCGGGTGCTGCATCACCACGGCGGTGCCGCCCAACTGCCCCAGACCGACCGCTCCGGGGCGCTCGATGCTGCCCGAGGTGGGGGCGCGTCCGCACAGCAGCAGCATCAGCGTGGTCTTGCCTGAACCGTTGGCCCCGGTGATGGCGATGTGCTCGCCGGCGTCGACGGCCAGGTTCAGCGGACGCAGCGCGTCGTGGTCGGCTCCCGGGTAGCGGAATCGCGCACCGGTGAGCCGGACCGGGATCGGTGCCACCGGGCCGCTTTCCATCGGGGATTCGAGTTTGTGAACATCGGGGATGCCGCGCAGCCGTTCGAGCACCCGGCCCAGGGCCCACCAACCGACCAGTGAGACCACCACGATGGTGAAGATGGAGTAGCCCATGATGAGCACCGGCCAGTAGTGGATCGCGGTGTGGAACATCGACCGGGTCTGTTCGGCTGACTGACGGAACACCTCGCCGTAGACCGGCAGGTCGGACATGAAGTTCAAGACGCCGTCGACGTTGGCGCTCAGCGCCTCGAGGACCAGCGTGCGCAGCCTGACCAGCACCGTGAGCACGCCGATGATCCATAACCCGTTGAGAATCCCGGCGACGATCGACACCGCGACCACCGTCGGCGTCCCGCGCCCGCGACGTTTGATGATGCCGGTGGCGCCACCGACGTAGGCACAGTTCAGTACCACCATGAACCCGCTGATACCGGAGATCAGGAAGGTGATGGTGGCGGCCGCGAACGCCGCCGCCAGCAACACCCGCAGTCGGTAGCGGTAGCCGAGCAGACCCATCGGCACCGCCACCAACAGCGACACAGCACCCGCGAACGGCACCACCACCGACACGATCGCCAACGCGGCGCTCAGGGCTCCCATGACGGCGGCCTGTGCCATCTCGACCTGGGTGAGCGCTTTGGCCGGACGCCGCGACATCGAACCCGCAGGTTGCTGCGCCGGCGCCTCGGGCCGGATCGACGTCATTGCTTGATTCTGCCAGCCGGTCGCAGCACCGCGGTGCTGCGACCTGCCACTCGAGCCGACGTCACATCCAGACCGTTGCCCGGTCACTCTCGCGAGGCTGGGCCAACGGATGGCGGGGCCCCAAGAGGTTGCCGGTGATCACGCTGCAGATCCGGTACATCGAGATGTCGAAGACACTGTTGTTCATCGGTTGCTCGATGAGGTGCCCGAGTCGCTCGGCGATGACGAAGGTGGTCATCAGCAAAGCGCCGACCGCCACGCTGGCCGGATGGTGGGTGGTGCTGTCGAGCCGGCTGAACGCCATGATGCCGAAGAACCAGGCCAGTCCCTGGATGAACAGGTCGTAATGGATGGGCACCGGCTCGTTGCGGATCCGCTCCAGACCACTCTGCGCTGTCGCAGCCTCGTTGTTCGCGGTCATCAGCAGCACCCGCGCCTGCGGGTCGATATAGCCCTCGGCGGACAGCGTCGCGACCTCGGCGGCCTGCAGGTTGAGCAGGTCCACCGCGCTGAGCTCGGCGGGGTCTTCCGGGGTGAGCTCGCGCACGCCCTCCACCGGCGGGATCCGGCGCAGTTCGGCGGCCAGCTGCCAGCAATAACGGACCTGACGGCGGCGCATCCGATCGAGGATCTCGCCCATCGCCGCTGAGCCGGTGTCGACCGCGGTCAGCGCGTTCTGCAGCGCACGGGAGCTGATGATGACGCTGCCCCACAGCGTGCGCGCCTCCCACCAGCGGTTGTAGGCGGTGGTGTTGCGGAAGCCGATGAACACCGACGCGCCGATGCCCAACACCGACAGCACCGCCGAGGCGTAATCGCTCTGGTCCGCGTCGGGAATCGGCAGCAGCACACCGATCGCCACCACGATCGCAATAAAGGTGTAGCGAAGCTGCCAGATCACCAGCCCAAACACCCGCAACGGACCGAGACGCCCGACGGTTCTGATCACGTAGGGCATTCTCGCACTGCCCGGTCACGGTGAAATTGATCGCAGTAAAAGTTACGAATCTGAGGACATAAGCAAAAAACAAACGTTCGGTTTGGAAACCGGGATGCACTGCGGCTACCTTCGGGTGCATGGGTGGTGGCGAGATCATTGTTATCCGGCCCTCGATCGCCGTCGTCATCTGCGTCTACACCTTCGACCGGTGGGAAGACATCCTGGCCGCCGTTGGTTCATCGCAGGCTCAACGGGTGCAGGCAGACGAGATCGTCGTTGTCGTCGATCACGATCCGGAACTCTTCCGGCAGCTCTCAGCCGAACTGACCGGCGTGACCCTCGTGGAGAATCGACGCACCAAAGGCCTCTCCGGCGCACGCAACACAGGCGTGGAGGTGACGCGCAGCGATATCGTGGCGTTCCTCGATGACGACGCGATCGCCGACCCGGACTGGCTCGGGACTCTGCGCCAGGCCTACGCCCACGGCGCGATCGCGGGGGTGGGAGGGATGACACTGCCCCGCTGGGACACCCAGCGTCCCAAGTGGTTTCCTGCCGAATTCGACTGGACCGTGGGCTGCTCGTTCACCGGCCGCGAGCCGGGACGGGTTCGCAACCTGCTGGGCGGTAACGCGTCCTTCCGCCGGGAGGTCTTCGATGTCGCGGGCGGTTTCCCCGAGAACATGGGCAGAAACGCCGCGCACAAGCGACCGCTGGGCGCCGAGGAGACGGAGTTGTGCATTCGGGCCACCCAGCTGCGCCCGGACTGGGAATTCATCTACGAACCGCGCGCGCTCATCTGGCACCGTGTGCCGGCGGACCGCGAGCGGTTCGGGTACTTCCGTTCCCGCTGCCATGCGGAGGGCATTTCCAAGGCCGCACTGGTCCACAAGCTGGGCGCGTCCGATGGGCTGTCGGCCGAGCGCGCCTACGTCGCCCGGACGCTGACCCGCGGAGTGGTGCGTGGGTTCGGTGACGCGGTGCGCGGGGATCACACGGGCGTCGGCCGATCCCTGGCGATCATCATCGGACTACTGCTGACCGGCTGCGGCTACATTCGGGGCAGACTGTCACTCAACGCCCTAGGCTCGGTCAGGTAGGCGATGGGGAGTTCTTCGCCGGTATTGATGTATCACTCGATAGCCGCCGAACCGGTCCGGGCCACCCGGCGTCTCGCTGTCAGCCCGTCAGCCCTCACCGAGCAATTGGCCTGGCTGACCGATCACGGCTTCACCGCAATGACCTTCTTCGACGCGGCCCAAGCGCTTCGCATCTCGGATCTGCCGGATCGCACAGTCGTGCTGACCTTCGATGACGGCTACGCCGACTTCGCGACGACGGCGTTGCCGCTGCTACAGCGCTTTGGTTATCCGGCAACGCTTTTCGTCACGACGGGTTGGGTGGCTGACGCGGGCGCGAACTCAGCGGGGCGGCCGCTGGATCGCACACTGAGATGGGAACAGATCCGAGACATCTCCGAGACCGGGATCGAGATCGGCGCGCATGGACACAGTCATGCCGCGCTCGACGAGCTTGCCGACGATGACCTCAGGATGGAACTCACCCACAGTCGCGCATTGCTCGAGGATTGCATCGGCAAGCCGGTGCCGACCCTGGCCTACCCGTTCGGCTACTCCAACCCGCGGGTTCGACGTGCCGCCAAGGCCGCGGGGTACAGCTACGGGGCTGCGGTGCGCAACATCCGGGCAACTCCCGCGACGGACCCGTTTCGGGTGCCGCGGCTGACGATCCGCCGCAATACCGGGCCCGCACTGTTCGCTGAAGCGGTCGGCGGATCGGGCGGAGGAATAATGCCACTGTTCTGGCGCGACCGCGCGATGACGGCTGGGTGGGCGGTGGTCCGCCGAGCGCGCCAAGCATGGCGCCGATAGCCTGGCTCCCCCTTCGCCATCCGGATCGGAGCGGCCAAGCCGGACACGGCGGTCAGGGTCATCGAGGGAGCAGGCGTATACGGAAACGCCGAGGCCGCCGAGCGGTACAACAGCGCCGTGGCCGACCAATCCAGCTCCCGAATGGATCGTCAAAAATTGCGATTTCGCCGGCCGGTTTCCGACCCCCTAAATTACGATTTCGACGAAACGAGATAAGGGTTGGGGGCAGTGATTTCTGAGTTTCCACGCGGTATGCGGGCATGGGCAGCCGGCGCGGCACTTGGGTGCTTGCTCGCCGTGCCGCAGTCGGTGGGAATCGCGGCCGCAGATAGCCCCGATCCCAGCTTGGGCAGTGCGACACCCCCGGCGAGCAGCCGCGACAAGCTTGAACTATGAGTTTGCTCGTCATTATCGTCGAGGCCAACGGACGTCTCTGAGGTCAAGGGAACCGCGTCTGGTTGCGGAGGTGGTGGTTGCGGAGGTGATGGTTGCGGTGGCGTCGATCAACAACAGTGTGCGCATCGGCGCGGCGGCGTTCGCACTGGGCCTGTCCCTGACCGGGCCCCAGGCGGTCGGTATCGCGGCAGCCGACAGCACCGACGCGGACTCCCCGTCGGTATCAGCAGACCCCGCCGCAACCCGCTCAGCGGGCCCGCCGGGGCGGCGGGCGGCGATACGGGCTACCCGATCAGCCGGTGTTGTGACGGCTCCGGCCCCTCGCGCGGCGGCCACCACCATCAGCCCTGAGGACGGCCCCGCTATCAAGACCAACCGGACGGCCAAGGCGGCACGATCGCCTGCAACCAGAACCGAGACCAGACGCCCGACAGCCGGGGTTCCGGACCTTCCCTCGACAGGACGCTCCAGCAGCGCGGACTCCCCGAACACGGCGCAGGATCAGGTATCCGAGGCCCCGGCCCCCAGCGCGGCCCAACCCGTCGGCGCATCCGCCACCGTGTCAGCAGTGACCCCGAACGTGATCGCGCCAGTGTCCTCACCGGCCCCGGCCGCGGCGATCACGGCCCAACCCCGCAGCATCCGACAAAGTCTGGTCATGTGGCTGGTGACTCAGGGTGTCGGCGGGGCGTCTGAGGAATCCGCCGCGTTGGCGTCACCCGCCCCCGGCCAGCTCGTCGCCACCGCCACCGTCCGCATCGGCCAAACCTTCGACCGCATCGGGGACTGGCTCACCCGGCTGCCCGCCAACCCGATCACCGACTTCGCGTCCGGGGCGCTGCTGCTAGTGCGGCGCACCCTGCCGTCGGCGACCCCGGTCGCGGTGGCCCCATCGGTGTACTCGACCGCGGGCGGCACCGGCCCGGTGCTCACCGCGATCACCAGTACGCCCGGCAGTAAGTCGCTCCTGCTCACCTTTGACGGTCCGCTGGTACCAGGTACGGCAACCGACCTGGCCAACTACCGCATCACTTCAGCCAACTGGGGTAACCCCCAGTTGGTGACCTCCAGCGGCCCGGCGCTGAAGATCGTTTCCGCCCAGTACAGCGATATCTCGGTGTCTTCCTCGCAAGTCACCCTTACCCTCGCCCGGTCCATGCGGCAGGGAACCTTCTACCGCGTCGTCATCAACGGCAACCCGCCCATCATCACCGGCGACCCGAACTCCAACCCAGTGCGCGGCAGTGACGGCACGGCCTTCGACGGCGACAACGACGAAACGGCCGGCGGGGACTTCTACGGGCTGTTCGCCGTGGGTAAACGGCTCACCTTCACCGACTCCAGCGGGGACCGGGTGACCCTGACAGCCGACGGAGGCGCTCTGAACGTGTGGCGTGAACTGAACGGAGACATCGACCAGATCACCGCGCTGCCGGGCACCACTTCGCTGTCCGGCACGGTGCGACTCGGCAAGGACAGCACCGGCAAGGTCTACATCGGTTCGCTGACCGTCCCTGTCCCGACGCCGCTGAACCTCAACGGCGCCACCGACAACCTGCCGCAGTCCTTCGAAACCGTCCCGCCGGACGGGCTGACTCCGCCCCCGGTGCCCACCGCCGACGCGCCGAAACCGGTGCCGGCCAACGCGTCGAACCTCCCCTACACGCTCAACATCGCCCCCGTCAGCGCACCCGGCATCACCGACCTGCCGGGGCTTCAAGGCAGCGTCTACGCACAGATGGCACCCACGTCGCAGTACCCGAGCGGACTGTGGGTCGTGATCGGCGGCAGGACCAACGGCCTGCACGACTTCGTTCCCAGCGGCGAGCAGAGCTTCCCGCCCGCATTCCAGAACAACATCATCTACGTCATCAACCCGGTCGACTGGCAGGTCTGGTCGCGGCCCTGGAACCAGACCGGCGTGTCCCCCGCGGTCTACAGCCCTCTGAGTTCGTCCGACGCGCAGTACTACGCCAAAGGTGACACGCTCTATGTCAACGGCGGCTACTCGGTGCCCGGCACGGCGAGCTTCACCGGCAACGTCAGCGCAGCCAGCACAACCATCACTGTCACCAGCGGCCTGGAGAACCTGGCTGTTGGCCAGCGCGTCTCGGGCGTCCTGCCGTTCCCGTCCGGCCAGGAAATCTTCCGGCCCGGGACGACGATCACGGCGATCGACGGCAACACCGTCACCACAAGCAGCGACACCGAAGCCGACGGCACCGGCGTCACCTTCGCCGCGTTCACCAAAGAGTTCACCACCTACGACACGCTCACCGCACTCAGCATCAAGGGGCTGGCCCAGGCGGTGATCGACGGCGGGGATGTGGCCACCCTGGCGAAGATCCGCCAGATGTCCGATCCCCGGCTGGCGGTGACCGGCGGCGGTATGGCGAACCTCAGCGGCCGGACCTACCTGGTCTTCGGACATGACTTCCAGGGCGGCTACAACGGCGCCACGTCCAACCTCGCCCAGGTCTACACCGACGAGATCCGCAGCTTCCGCATCGTCGACACCGGCCGCCGGCTGGCCATCACCGGCTACCGGGCACTGCGCGATCCGGTGAATTACCGGCGCCGTGACGGCAACCTCGTCAACTTCATCGGAAGCGACGGGCGGGCCGAACTGGCATATCTGGGAGGGGTTTTCACCCCCGGCGACGCCGGCTCCGGATATCAGGCGCCGATCTTCGTCGGACCCGGCGGACGCGCCCGCATCGACGCCGCGTATCAGCAATACTTCAGCCAGTACAGCACCGCGGAGGTCCTGCTCCACGACCGAGGATCGCGGTCGATGTACGACATCCTCGTCGGCGGTATCAGCCTGTACTACTACAACGACGGAGTCCTCACCGAGGATCTCGAGCTGCCATGGGTGGACAACGTGACCTCGCTGGTCCGGTTCCGCGACGGCGAGTTCCAGGAGTACTCCATGACGCCCATCCGGCCGGTCACCCCGGGCGGCACCGGCTACTACGGCGCAGGCGCGGGCTGGTTCGGCAACCAGGCGCTGCCGCAATATCGCAACGACGTCATTCGGCTGCACCAACTCAGCGGCCCGACGGTACTGGGCTTCATGTACGGCGGCATCTACTCCACTGTGGCCGCGACCGGCAACACCTTCAGTGAGACCGGAGCGTCGAACCAGGTGTTCCAGATCACCCTGACTCCAACGTGACCGTTCATCGTGTTTGAGCGACTGCGTGGCTCGAAGAGATGACCCCAGACGGCGTCAACAGCCTGGATCCTGCTCCCCCGGATGGACTCGAACCATCAACCGTCCGATTAACAGTCGGAAGCTCTGCCAGTTGAGCTACAGGGGACCGCGCCCGCCCACTTCTCGCGGCGGGACGGGAAGACTTTAACCTACCGGTGGCGCACAGCGCCAAGCGGCCGCCTCGGGCATCACCGGCCGGCGTCAGGCAGGATAAGCGGATGAGGCTGGAGGGAGCACAGTGATCGGGTTTGTGGCCGTTCTGGCGACGGGCTACGTGTTGGGCACCAAAGCGGGACGTGAACGCTATGAGCAGATCGTCGGCACCGCCAAGGCCCTGGCAGGACATCCGGCCACCAAGTCCATGATCGACGCCGGCCGACGCAAGATCGCCGACAAGGTCTCCCCCGACCAGCCGATGGTGACGCTGACCGAGATCGACAGCCGGACTACGGTGATTCAGCCGCAGCGCGACTGACCAGGCTTAGTTGCCGCCGATCGGGACGTTGATGGTCTGACCGGGCAAGAGCGGGCCGGTGGTCACCCCGATACCGCCGGCGCCGGGAATTCCGACGCCGTAGCCGGGCCCGAGATAACCGCCCTGCGGCGTGCCGATGTAGGTCGGGGTCCCGTTGGAGTACCCCAGGCAGATGCCCTCGCCGCGCGCTCCGTACCAGGCGAGGCAGTTGCCGGTTGCGGAGTCGGTGGTCGAGGGGCCCAGAGCAGCCAGAGCCGGACCGGTCAGCGCGGCCACGGCCAGCGCACCCGCGGCGGCGATGCGCCGGAAGTGGTTATTCGCGGTAGCCATACCTGACCTTTCGCCGTACCGGGCTCAATCGTTAGCCCAACCGCTCCACCATAGCCTGAATTTGCTAGACCGTGAGGTCGTCGCCGCTGGCCTGCTCCAGCAGGCTGCGCCGGTAGGCCTCCAGGGCCACCAGGTCACCGAACAGGGCGTGGTAGGCATCCCCCTGCTCCACCGGGGACATCCGCTGCAGCTTCGACTTGACCTCAGCGATCTGCCGGCCCACCCAGACCTCCTGAAGCCGGGCAAGCACCCCGCCGATATAGCGCGGGAGTTTCTCCTCGTCGTCGACCTTGATGGTCTCCACACCGAGTTCGCTGATCAGTCCGGCGGTCGCCGCCGCGGTTGCCTGCTCACGAACGACTTCCATCCACTGCGCACCGGTCAGGCCCGACGATGTTCCGCCGGCGGCCTCGATAGCGGTGCGGACGGCGGTGTAGCCGGGGTGGGTGAAGCTTTCGCCGGTCAGCGAATCGAATACCGGACCGGCCAGCGCGGGGTACTGCAGAGCAGCCTTGAGCGCCTCGCGCTGCGGCCACAGGGTGGGGTCGCGCGGATCGGGCCGCACGGCATCGGCGTCCCGCCGAGGCGGGGCGGTCTCCCGCTGGGCGCCGCGGCCGCCACCCGGTTTCCGGCCGGCCTCCGCACGTACCCGGGCGATGACCTGGGCGACGTCGTCCCAGCCGACCCACCCGGCCAACTGGCGGGCGTACTCGTCACGCAGGGTGGAGTCCTTGATCTTGGCCACCATCGGCACGCAGTGACGCAACGCCGATACCCGGCCCTCGGCGTTGTCCAGGTCGTACTCGGCCAGCGTGGTGCGGATGGCGAACTCGAACAATGGCGTGCGGCGCGCCACCAGGTCGCGCAGCGCGCCGTCGCCGGCCCGCAACCTCAGGTCGCACGGGTCCATCCCGTCGGCGGCGACCGCCACGAAGCTCTGTCCGGCGAGGTTCTGCTCCCCGGCGAACGCCTTGATGGCAGCGGCCTGACCGGCGGCGTCGCCGTCGAAGACGTAGATCAGCTCACCTTTGAAGAACTTGTCGTCCATCATCAGCCGGCGCAGCATCGACAGGTGTTCGTCGCCGAAGGCGGTGCCGCAGGAGGCCACCACGGTGGTGACCCCGGCCAGGTGCATGGCCATCACATCGGTGTAGCCCTCGACTACCACCGCCTGATGCCCCTTGGCGATATCGCGCTTGGCCAGGTCGATACCGAACAGCACCGCCGACTTCTTGTAGAGCACGGTCTCGGGGGTGTTGACGTACTTGGCCTCGATCACGTCATCGTCGAAAATCCGGCGCGCTCCGAAGCCCACGGTCTCCCCGCTGGCGGTGCGGATAGGCCACAGCAGCCGCCGGTGGAAGCGGTCCATCGGACCGCGACGGCCTTCCCGGCACAGACCGGCGGCCTCCAGCTCCTTGAACTCGAAGCCCTTGCGGATCAGATGCTTGGTCAGCGAGTCCCAGCCGGAGGGGGCGAATCCGCAGCCGAACAGCCGCGCGGCGGCGGCATCGAAGTTCCGCTCGGTCAGATATCGGCGCGCAGGTGCGGCCTCCTCGGATTGCAATGCGGCGGAATAGAATTCCTGCGCCGCGGCATTGGCGGCGATCAGCCGGCTGCGGCTGCCGCGGTCGCGTTGCATGGTGTTGCCGCCGCCGGTGTAGGTGACGGCGTAGCCGATCCGGTCGGCCAGCATCTCGACGGCCTCCACGAAACTGACGTGCTCGATCTTCTGGATGAAGGCGTACACGTCGCCGCCCTCGCCGCATCCGAAGCAGTGGAAGTGCCCGTGGTTGGGCCGGACGTGGAACGACGGCGACTTCTCGTCGTGGAACGGGCACAGGCCCTTCAGCGAATCGGCGCCCGCGCGGCGCAATTGGACGTAGTCCCCGACCACGTCCTCGATGCGGACCTGGTCCCGGATGGCGGTGATATCGCGGTCGGGGATGCGGCCCTTGCGGGCACCTCCGCCTCCCACCGCAGCTGTCACGTGGGTCAGTCTAGGCGCGTCGGCGACAGCCACATACCGGCGTCGATGCGCTCCAGTCGACCCTCGGTGTAGGACGCGACCTGGTCGACGATGACCCGCATCCGCGCGGCGTCATCGGCGGCTTCCTCGAAGGCCGGGACCAGCACCGGATCCAGGGTGGCCGGCGCCCCGGCCAGCAGCCAGTGCGCCACCCGTTCGACCCGTTCACGTTGGCGGGCCTGTATCTCCAGGTGCCGGGGGTCGGACATGATGAATTGCAGCGCCAGCGTCTTGAGCACGGCGACCTCGGCGCGAACATTCGCCGGGACGTGCAGATCGGCCTGATAGCGCATCAGCGGGCCGGGTCCGGCCTTCCGGCGGGTTTCGGCGATGGCCGCCGAGGCGAACCGGCCCACGAATTCGCTGGTGAGTCGCTTGAGGGCGACCGACGCGGTCAGTGTGGCGTCGTATTCGCCGATCGCAGCAACGACCGGAAGTTCCGAGAGCGTGCGGGCGGCGGCCTCCAGATCATCGGGGTGCGCGCCGGATCCATACACCGACGTGCCGAGCTTGGCCAGGGTTGAGGCGGCGTCGTCGTCGGCCAGCACCCGCAGGTCGATGCGGCCCGACACCACGCCGTCTTCGACGTCGTGGACCGAGTAGGCCACGTCGTCGGCCCAATCCATGACCTGGGATTCCAGGCATGACCGACTGGCGGGCGCACCGGCCCGGACCCAGTCGGCGATCGCCATGTCGTCGGCGTAGAAACCGAATTTGCCGCCATCGGCCGGCCGCGGCCACGGATATTTGGTCACCGCGTCGAGGGCGGCGCGGGTCAGGTTCAGTCCAACGCTGGTGCCCCGAGCGTCGAGAACCTTGGGTTCCAGCCGGGTGAGGATCCGGAAGTTCTGGGCGTTGCCCTCGAAACCGCCGCAGACGGCGGCGAACTCGTCCAGCGCACGCTCACCGTTGTGCCCGTACGGGGGGTGGCCGATGTCGTGGGCCAGGCCGGCCAGGTCCACCAGATCGGGGTCGCAGCCCAGGGCGACGGCCATGCCGCGACCGATCTGGGCGACCTCCAGCGAATGGGTCAGCCGTGTGCGTGGGGTGTCACTTTCGCGCGGGCCGACGACCTGGGTCTTGTCGGCCAGCCGTCGCAGCGCCGCGCAGTGCAGCACCCGGGCCCGGTCCCGCGCGAAATCGGTCCGGTGCTCGGCGCTGGTTCCCGGCAGGGTCGCCGATTTCTCCGGGTCGGGCACCACCCGCTCCCGGTCGTCCTCGCCGTAGCCGCCGGTCTGGTTGGTCGTCATCGTGAGAGCAGTCTGCCAGTACGCCTACGGCTGATAGTGACGGAGTTTTGCTGCCATCGGGCTCTTGCCGACTGAGGGGCTACTACATTGGCGGTCATGCGCCTTGCCCGACTGTTCAGTCTGCTCGCCACGATATTCGCGGCCTTCATCGTGCTGGCCCCGGCCGCGGTGGCCGAGCCGCCGTTCCGGCTGCCGGACTACGTCACCGACAACGCCGGCGCGCTCAACGACCGGCAGCGGGCTGACGTGCAGAAGGCCGTCGACCAGCTCTACAGCGAGCGACGGGTACGGCTGTGGGTCGTCTACGTCGAGTCGTTCGCGCCGAAGGGAGCCTTCGAGTGGTCCCAGCAGACCCAGAAGATCAGTGATCTCGGCAAGGAAGACGCCATCCTGGCGGTGGCCACCAAAGACCGCTCCTACGCCTTCCTGGTGTCCCCCGCCGCCGCCGGCGGCAGCTCCACCAAGGTCGACAACATCCGCCGCGACCGCATCGAGCCGGCGCTGCGTAACGGCGACTGGTCCGGGGCGGCGGTGGCGGCTGCCAGCGGGCTGGCGAATCTAAAGGGCGCCGGGCCGGCCACGACCGGGTCCGGTGACGGCGGCGGCTCGATGCTGGTTCCGATCGCCACCCTGGCCGGAGTGGGCCTGCTGGGCTTCGGCGGGATGACGCTGGTGAGAACCAAGCGGCGCCGCAAACAGCATGAGGCCGCGGTGGCGGCCGCCAAGAACATCGATCCCACCGATCCCGCAGCGCTGGCCGCGGTGCCGATCGGCGCCCTCGATGACCTGTCGAAGTCGATCGTCGTCGAGGTGGACAACGCGGTGCGCACCAGCGCCAACGAGCTTGTGCTGGCTCAAGAGGAGTTCGGCGAGGCCCAGACCGCGCCGTTCGCCGCCGCGGTGGACAACGCCCGCGAGACCCTCAAGCACGCGTTCACCGTGCGCCAGAAACTCGACGACGACGTTCCCGAGCCGCTGCCCGAGCGTCGCGACCTGCTGACCAAGGTGGTGGTGGCCGCGGCCCGGGCCAACAAGGAGCTCGGAACCCAGACCGCGTCGTTCCATCAGATGCGCGATCTGGTGTTCAACGCCCCCGAGCGCCTCGACGCGCTGACCCAGCAGTTGGTCACGGTGACCGCGCGATTGGACCCCTCCGATCAGAAGCTGGCACAGCTGCGCACCGAGTTCGACGAGTCGGCGCTGTCGTCGGTGGCCCGCAATGTCAATGCGGCCCGGGAGCGGGTCGAATTCGCCGACCAGTCGATCACCCGCGGCCGGGAGCTGTCGGCCAAGCCGGTGGCCGGCGAGGTGGGCGATCTGGTCGACTGCGTGCGCGGCGGGGAATCTGCTCTGCAACAAGCCAATACGATGCTCGACGCGGTGGACAGTGCGGCCAGCGACATCCGCCGTGCGGTCTCCACGCTGCCGGCGGCGATCGAGGACATTCAACGCGGTATCAACCAGGCCGGCGAGCAGATCGCCAAGGGCGGACTGGCCAAGAGTGCCGAGTTGTCCGCTGCCCGCGACGCGGCGGTCAAGGCGGTCACCGCCGCGCAGACCAGCGGAGCGGCCGACCCTTTGGGCACCTTCACCCAGCTGACCCAGGCCGACGCGGACCTGGACCGGTTGCTGGCCAGCGTCACCGAGGAGCGCGAGGCCTCCGAGCGGTTGCTGCGCTCCTACGAGCAGGCACTGGCCACCGCGCAGTCGCGGGTCCGTTCGGTGTCGGACTACATCGACACCCGGCGCGGCAGCATCGGCCCGGAGGCCCGGACCCGGCTCAACGAAGCGGTTCGCCAACTGGAGGCGGCCGAGGCGAAGAAGACCACCGCCATCGACGAGGCGATCAAGCACGCCAACGGCGCCTCGATGCTGGCCTCCCAGGCGCAGCAACTGGCCAACAACGACGTGCAGGCCGGCCAGCGCCAGTACCAGACCCGCTACGGCGGGCGGCAGTCCGACATGGGCGCAATGGTCGGCGGGATCATCCTCGGCAACATCCTGACCGGCGGCATGGGCGGCGGTTACGGCGGCGGCTACACCGGCGGCGGTGGGTCGACGACGTCCTACGGCGGTTCGGGCGGCGACTGGCTCGGCGGCGGCGGGCGTTTCTAGCGCGAAGTCCGCTAGCCGAGAAGCCGCGCGGCCAGGTATCCCGGCACGGCGTCCAGTCCGACCCGCTCCTGGGTCATGCTGTCCCGCTCGCGGATGGTGACCGCCTGGTCCTCGATGGTGTCGAAATCGACCGTGACGCAGAACGGCGTGCCGATCTCGTCCTGACGGCGGTACCGACGGCCGATAGCCCCGGCATCGTCGAATTCGATGTTGAAGTTCTTCCGCAGTTCGGTGGCGAGGTCGCGGGCCTTGGGGCTGAGATCCTCGTTGCGTGACAACGGCAGCACCGCAGCCTTGACCGGGGCCAGCCGCGGATCCAGGCGCAGTACGGTGCGCTTGTCGACCCCGCCCTTGGCGTTGGGCGCCTCATCCTCGGCGTAGGCATCCACCAGGAAGGCCATGAACGAACGGGTCAGTCCCGCTGCGGGTTCGATGACGTAGGGGATGTAGCGGGTGTCGGTGGCCTGGTCGTAGTAGGACAGGTCCACACCTGAGTGCTTGGAGTGCGTCGACAGGTCGAAGTTGGTGCGGTTGGCGACGCCTTCCAGTTCGCCCCATGGATTGCCGGTGAAGCCGAACTTGTACTCGATGTCGGTGGTGCCGTCGCTGTAGTGCGACAGCTTCTCCTTGGGATGCTCGTAGAGGCGCAGGTTGTCTCGCTTGATGCCGAGGTCGACGTACCACTGCAGCCGGGTGTCGATCCAGTACTGGTGCCACTGTTTG
>DAIPYT010000048.1:0-22336 GCA_036782595.1 Mycobacterium sp.
ATCTACGGCAGCGGCAAGGAGAAGCAGAACGAGGTCCGCACGTTCAAGGACGGCAAGGTCAAGGTCCAGGACGACGGTCGGCTGCCCAAGAGCCTGACGACCGCCGGTATCGACCTCACCGGTTTCGAGGAGAACTACTGGGCCGGTGTCGGCATCCTTCATACGCTGTTCGCTCGCGAGCACAATGCCGTCTGCGACGCCTTGAAGAAGGCCTACCCGAGCTTCAACGACCAGCGTCTATACCAGACTGCCGTCCTCGTCGTCTCGGCGCTGATCGCCAAGATCCACACCGTCGAGTGGACCACCTGCGTGCTGCGCCACCCGGCGCTGCAGATCGGCATGAACGCCAACTGGTACGGCGCTCTGGGCGAGACGTTCAAGGACAGGATCGGCCGCGTCGGGGACAGCGAGGTCCTTTCGGGCATCGTCGGCTCGCCGGTCGACAACACCGTTCCGTTCTCGCTCACCGAGGAGTTCGTCACCGTCTACCGGCTGCATCCGCTGATCCCGGACGACTGGAACTGGTTCTCCCTGGAGTCCGGCGAGCACCTGCGCAACACCACCTTCACCGAGATCCAGGGCAAGTACACCCGCGACTTCATGCACAGCATGGAGATGGGTGACCTGTGGTACTCGATGGGTATGGCCAGCGCCGGCGCGATCTGCCTGCACAACTACCCGAACGCCCTGCGCAAGCTGGAGCGCATCGACGGCCAGATCACCGACCTGGCGACGTTGGACATCGTCCGCGACCGCGAGCGCGGTGTGCCCCGGTACAACGACTTCCGCGAGGCGATGCATATGCCGCGGCGGAAGAGTATCGATGAGATCACGCCCAACAAGGCATGGGCGAAGGAGATCAACGAGATCTACGGTGGCGATGTCGACCTGGTGGACACCCAGGTCGGTATGCAGGCCGAGCAGCCGCCGAAGGGCTTCGGCTTCTCCGACACTGCGTTCCGCATCTTCATCCTGATGGCCTCGCGCCGGCTGAAGAGCGACCGCTTCTTCACCACCGACTTCAATGCGGACGTCTACACCCAGGTCGGCTTCGACTGGGTGAACAACGCCTCGATGAAGGAGGTCATCCTGCGTCACTACCCGGAGCTCACGCCGGCCATGGAAGGTGTCGAGCGGGTCTTCGCCCCGTGGCCCAAGCTCGGCGCGCCCGCGCCGGACAAGCCGAACCGCATCGTCCAGCTGGCCGATACCGTTCGCGCCTACATGCCCTGGGGCTAAGGGACCTGTGGCGAAGGACTTTCCACACGCATCGGCACTGGAGGGTATCCGCTTCACTGCTCAGATCGGTGTGCCCAACATCGTTCAGGGGCTGTTCAGCAAGCGCGAGCTGCCGGTAAAGATCGCGTCCAAGTTGGGCACCGACCACTTGGGTTACCAACTGGTCGACGGGCTGGTGAAGCGCCACGGACCCGGGCCGTTCTACGTGCGGGTGGCCAAGGACGAGTCGCTGCTGATCACCCATCCCGACGATCTGAAGTTCGTGCTGGGCGGATCCCCGGATCCGTTCGCCTCCGACCCGGAGCCGAAGGTGAAGGGGATGGCCGCCTTCCAGCCGGACGCCTTGACGATCTCGCGGGGTGACCTGTGGGCACAGCGTCGGCAGTTCGCCGACGCTGTGTGCAAGCCCGGGCAGCCCTTGCATCCGCTGGCCACCTCATGGGTCGGGGTCGCCGCGGACACTGCTCGCGAACTGTCGGGGAAACCGATCCAGTGGCAGGACATCGACGCGGCTTTCCTGCGCATGATCCGGCGGGTCGTCCTCGGCGACAGCGCCGCAGACGACACGACCATCACCGACTTGCTCGGTGAGCTCATGTCGCAGGGCAACAAGATGCCCGGTGAGCCGGGGCCGCAGTATCCGGAGTTCATCGCCAAGATCCAGCGGTACATCGACAAGGCCGAGCCGGGCAGCCTGGCCTCGGAGGTCGCCGGCGCGCCCACCCCTCCCGGCGGTGCCGCGGGTCAGATGGTGCACTGGATGTTCGCCCTCAAGGCCAATCAGGCGGCGAACGTGCTGCGGGCCCTGGCGGCGCTGGCCACCCATCCCGAGCAGCAGCGGGAGGCCCGTCGCGAGGTGTCCGATGCCGACATCGCCTCGGCGTCCGGCATCGCATCGCTGGAGTACCTGGGCGGGTGCCTGCTGGAGGCGATGCGGCTGTGGCCGACGGTGGGACTGCTGGTCAAGGTGGCCCATCGCGATGTCGAATTCCCCAGCGGCGCTGTTCTTCCCGAGGGCACCCAGGCGCTGATCTACAACGTGTTCAACCACCGCAACCGCGCCCGTATCCCCTATGCCGACAAGTTCTCCCCCGGGGAATGGGTCAGTGGCGGCGCGGGCCAGGACTGGTCGTTCAACTTCTTCAGCCACGGGCCGCAGAACTGTCCGGGTGCGGGTATTTCGATCTTCCTCGGCCAGGCGGTGATGGCGAACCTCCTGAACGCAGGTCAGCTGTCGGTGAGCGGGGTTAAGTTGGACCCCGGTAAGCCGCTGCCGCACGGCGTCGACTTGTACGGGCTCACCGTGCGGGCGGGCTCGTCTTTGTGAAGTGAGGCGCTACGAACGGGGATCAGCCAGTCATGACGACCACTAGCGAGGCCCTGCAGAAGGCTCTCGACGGCCGCTGGCGTGACACCAAGACCATGATCCGGGAGAAGCTCTCACTGGAGATTTTCCGGCCGCGCTTCACCCCGACCAAGGACGTCGCGCGGTCGCGGGTCAACGCACAGCTGAAGATCATCGCAGCGGCCGGGCAGGCCGAGGACGGCTTCCTCAAGGAGCGTGGCGGCACCGGTGACGCCGGTGCGGCGGTGACCAAGATCGAGATGCTGGCCATGTCGGATCTGTCGCTGATGGTCAAGGCCGGCGTGCTGTGGGGCCTGTTCGGTGGGGCGGTGGAGAACCTCGGCACCGAACCCCACCACGAGGCTTATGTTCGCCCGCTGATCACCCTGGACCTGCTGGGCTGCTTCGCGATGACCGAGACCGGCCACGGCAGCGATGTCCAGAATCTCGAGACCACGGCCACCTATGACCCGGACACCGAAGAGTTCGTCATCAACTCACCGACGCCGTCCTCCCGCAAGGACTATATCGGCGGTGCGGCCGAAAGCGCCACGGTGGCAGCGGTTTTCGCGCAGTTGATCACCAAGGGTGAGAACCACGGCGTGCACTGCATCGTGGTGCCGATCCGTGACGCCGATGGCCACGACCTGCCCGGCGTCAGGACGTGGGACTGCGACTACAAGGGCGGACTGCCCGGCGTCGACAACGGACGGATCATGTTCGACCACGTCCGGGTTCCCCGGGAGAACCTGCTGAACCGATTCGCCGACGTGCAACCGGACGGCACCTACTGCTCGGAGATCGAGAATTCGAACCGCCGCTTCTTCACCATGCTGGGAACCCTGGTTCGCGGCCGGATCACCGTCGGTGGAAGTGCTGCGCAGGCGGCCCGGGTGGCGTTGGACATCGCGGTGCGATACGCATTGCAGCGCAAGCAATTCAAAGCCGCCGGCGAAGATCGCGAAGTGCCGATCATGGACTACCTGGTCCACCAGCGCCGACTACTGCCGCACCTGGCCCATTCCTACGCGCTGCAGTTCGCCCAGAACGAGCTCGTGTCGGCCATGCATGACCAGCAGACGGCCGAGGTGTTGGATCTGGAGGCGCAACGGGATGTCGAGACCCGGGCGGCCGGACTCAAGGCGATCAGTACCTGGCACGCCAGCGCGGCGATCCAGGAGGCTCGGGAAGCCTGTGGCGGTGCGGGCTACCTCGCCGAGAACCGGCTGGTCGAGCTGCGCGCGGACACCGATGTGTTCACCACCTTCGAGGGTGACAACCACGTCCTGCTGCAACTGGTGGCCAAGCACCTGCTCACCGCGTACAACGACGACATCAAGAGTATGAGTCCGGTCGAGTGGGTCCGCTTCGCCGCTAACTATGCCGGGGAACGCGTCGCCAAACGCACCGCTGCCGAGACCATCATGCAGACGATTCTGGACACCCGCCAGGACAACGAGGAAGAAGGCAGCCTGTTCAACCGGGGTACCCAGGCCAAGATGTTCCAGGACCGCGAAGAGCTTCTGCTGTCCTCCCTGGCGCGCCGTTTGCAGCGAAATTCCAAGAAGATGTCGGCGTTCGATGTCTTCAACGTCGCCCAGGACCATGTGATGCACACCGCGCGGGCCCACGTCGACCGAACGGTCCTGGAGGCCTTCATCGCCGGTATCGACCGCTGCGAGGACCCGGCGGCCCGCCGGATCCTCGAGATGCTCTGCGACCTGTACGCACTGACGGTGATCGAGGCTGACAAGGCCTGGTTCATGGAGCACCGGCTACTGTCCACCGAACGGGCCAAGGCGGTCACGCGAGGCATCAACGAACGTTGCCGTAACTTGCGCCCGCACGCCCAAACCCTGGTCGACGCGTTCGGTATTCCCGAACAACTCCGGGATGCCGAAATGCTGCATCCTGAACGGCTACCCACTCCAGGATCGTGACGACCCCGTGAACATCGCCGAGCAGATCATCGACTGGCTCCGCCGAGAGCAACTGCAGGTCGACGAGCAGTGGTCTTATCTGCTGCCGACCGGATTCACCTGGTGGGCCGACCAGTATTCGCAAACCGTCGAATTCGTCCTCGAGGAGACCGGACCCAGCGGTGAGTCCGGTTACCAGTTGTGTGTCCGCACGGAGTTGCTCCGCGATCTGGAACTCGACGAGACCGCACTGGCGGCGATCAACGCCCTTCCGATGCGGTGTGCCTCGATGTCCGGCCCGGTCTATGACGCTCCGGCCCGCCGCCTGGATCTGTGGTCACTGGTCCGGGTCACCGATGACAACGGCGACTGGATTCGTTACCTGCTGGCCGCCGCGGCGGTGACCCAACTCGCCGAAGCACAGATGCTGGCCCCGATACTGGCGGAGTCCGCGGGCGCGCTTCCAGCCACCAGCGACCATCCCGAGAGCGGGCTGCGTACCGAGTCGCATCAGATGTCGGGCGCCGCGGGTGTTTTCGTCGCCTCCGGTGATGAGCCCTGCGCGTGGCCGCAGTCGGAGATCGAAAAGGTCCTCGAAAAGTGCACACAGCAGGCGCCGGTGAAGTCCGCCGTCGTCGAGACCCTGGGTTTCACCGTGGAATTCCCGTTCGGTGAGCAGACGTCGACCTGCCGGATGACCGGCGAACAGCCGCATCCGCTCTACGGCAACGGACTGCTGGTGGTCCAGCGCTTCCCCGTCGCGGCGCCCTCGGAAGCCGAGGGTGTCGCCCTGGCGCTGTCGCTCAACGGGGCCGATCTCACCCGCGAACCTGCCGGCTACGGCCTGGGCAGCTACAGCTACGCCGACGGTGCGATCCACTTCAGCGGATTCGTGCCCAACGCACTGCATAAGCCCGGTCTGCTGGCCAACCTGTATTTCTCCGCCGCCGCCCGCGCCGGGCGGATGGCGTCACGGTTCGTCGACGGCATCTGGGACGCCGATGCATACTCACTCGATGCCGCTGTGCTTGAGCAGCGGCGGCAACAACGGCAGGCAGCGATGCCGGTCGTCGAACGTCCGATGACCGGCTGCCCGATGATGCGGGCCAGAGCAGGAGGCTGATCCTTGCCCAATCCCATCCCACTGCACGGCGCCTCGGTCGCGATCACCGGTGCGGCCCGCGGAATCGGGTACGCCACCGCCCGGGCTTTCATCGCCAACGGCGCCCGGGTTTTCATCGGTGATCTCGACGCCGATCTGGCCAAGTCCGCGGCCGATGAACTCGGTTGTGCCGGTATGGGACTCGACGTCCGGTCCCGGGATTCCTGGGATGAGTTCCTCGCCGGTGTCGAACCTCCGCTGCAGGTCCTGGTCAACAATGCCGGCATCATGCCCGCGGGCCGTTTCGTCGACGAGCAGGATGCCGTCACCGACTCGATCATCGATGTCAACCTCAATGGTGTGCTGCGCGGGACCAAACTGGTGTTGCCGGGCATGCTCAAGCGCGGGTCCGGCCACATCGTCAACGTGGCGTCCTATCTCGGTGAGGTCCCTGCCGCCGGGCTGGCCACCTATTGCGCCAGTAAGCATGCGGTGGTCGGGTTCAGTGAGGCCCTTCGCGACGAATTGGCGGGCACCGGCGTCACAGTGACGACGGTGCTCCCGTCGGCGGTGCGCACCGACCTGGTCTCCGGGGTCAAACTCGGCGGACTGCTGCCCACCGTGGATCCCGAGGACATCGCCGAGGCCATCGTCGCGACCTGCCGCGGGCGGACGGCCATCGTGGCGGTGCCGGGGTGGATGCGCAGCTACGAGGCGGCCTCGGCGCTGCTGCCCGACAAGGTGCTCGGCGCGATTCGTGGCCGGCTCACCCGGCAGCGGGTGTTGCGAACCCTCGACACCGGTGCGCGGGCCGATTACGACGAGCGGATCCGGCGCGGGGCTGGCACCGGCCGCTGACGCGCCTCATCTGACATGGCCGACCTGGTTGCCCGCTACCTCGATGCGCTGGTCGCCGAATTCGCCTGCGTCGATGACGGGGCCCTGGCCGATTACATCCCGGAGTTGACCCACGTCGACCCGACCGGCTTCGGGTTGACGCTGTCCTCGGCGGACGGGTTCCTCTACGAATCCGGCGACGCCCGAACAGAATTCACCATCCAGTCGATCTCCAAGCCGTTCACCTACGGACTGGCCCTCGACCTTGTGGGGGAGGAGGCCGTCGACGCCAAGATCGGCGTGGAACCCTCCGGTGACGCCTTCAACGAGATCAGCGTCGACGAGCGCACCAAGACGCCGAAGAACGCGATGATCAACGCCGGGGCGATCGCGGCGGTCTCGCTGGTTCCCGGTGCCAGCCCCGATGAGCGGTTCGCCAAGATTGTGGACTTCTACTCCGCGTGCGCCGGCCGCCCGCTGGAACTCGACGAGGACGTGTACCGCTCGGAGAAGGCCACCGGTAACCGCAACCGGGCAATCGCCTACATGCTGACCAGTTTCGGGGTTCTCGACGAACCCGACGATGTTCTCGACGTCTATTTCCGGCAGTGCTCATTGCGGGTGACGAGTGTGGATCTCGCCCGGATGGCGGCCACCTTGGCCCGGGGCGGTGTCAATCCGCAGACCGGCAGGCGGGTCACCGATGCCGCGGTGGTGCGCCGGATGCTCAGCGTCATGGTCACCTGCGGGATGTACAACGGCGCCGGCGACTGGGTGAGCGCGGTCGGCATGCCGGCCAAGAGTGGAGTCGGCGGTGGAATCACCGCGGTGCTGCCCGGCGAGTTGGGAATCGGGGTGTATTCGCCACTGCTGGACGACCGCGGCAACAGCGTGCGCGGAGTGCTGACGTGCCGGGCACTGTCCCAGCGGTTGGGACTGCACTTCCTGACCGTCAGCCGGGAGTCGCGCGCCACCATCCGGGCGGTGTACGAGACCGCCGACGGTGTGCGGGTGTACGAGATGCACGGTGACCTGATGTTCGCCGGCGCAGAGAAGGTGCTCCGCACCATCGAGCGCGACGCCGATGGCTTCTCGGTGGCGATCCTCGATGTCACGCGGGTCGACACCATCAACGACCCGGCTCGAGCGCTGCTGGCCGGGATGAGCAGCACGCTGGAGGCCGCGGGCAAGAAGGGTTTCCTGGTGGACCCCGACGCCGCGGTGATCCGCCCGGACCGCGGGTACGACCATGTGAGCTTCAGCACGCTGGATGCTGCGGTGCTGGCCGCCCAGGAGTGGCTGCAGAACCGCTAGCCGATCAGTGGTCGCCGAGCAGGCTGGCGATCTGGACCCGTTCGTCGTAGCCGCGTAACTTCACCGGCTTGCCGAGGCGCCAAAACCGCTGCTCGCGTTCCGAGGCGGCCGCGACGGTGCCCGCCGACGCGAGCGCACGGCTCGGTTCGGAACGGGCCAACTCCGCCAACCGGGCGGCCTCGTTGACCGGTTCACCGATCACCGTGTACTCGAAACGTTCTCGGGCGCCGACGTTTCCGGCCACGACCTCCCCGGAACCCACCCCGATCCGAGCCGGGCACTCGGGCACCTCCAGACGCAGCCGCTGGACGATCGCCCTGGTGGCCGCCAGGGCACAGTCCTCAGGGCTTGCCACCGCGACCGGGGCGCCGAAGACCGCCAGCGCGGCGTCACCTTCGAATTTGTTGATCAGACCGTGGTTGCGGTCGACCTCTTCGACGATCACGGCGAAGAACCGGTTGAGCAGTTCGACCACTTCGATGGGCGGCCGGCTGGTGACCAGTTTGGTGGACCCGACGATGTCGACGAAGAGGACCGCGACGTGGCGTTCCTCGCCGCCCAGTCGCGGCAGTCGCTGCTCGGCGGCCGCGGCGACCTCGCGTCCGACGTGGCGGCCGAACAGGTCGCGGACCCGCTCCCGCTCGCGCAGACCGTCGACCATGGTGTTGAAACCGCGTTGCAACTCGCCGAGTTCGGTCCCGTCGAACACCACCACCTCGGAGTCCAGGTCTCCCTGCTCGACCCGCTTGAGCGCGGCCTGCACCACCCGCACCGGGGTGGCCGTCAACCAGGCCGAGATCAACATCAGGACGAATCCCACCACCAGGCTCACGATCGCGGTGATCAGGACGGCGATCGCCAGTTGGCGCTGGCTGAGATCGCGCAGCAGCAACGAGAACACCGCGATGCAGCAGATGCCGAGCACCGGAACACCCGAACCGAGCATCCAGACCGTCATCAGCCGGCCCATGACGCCCGGCGCCAGCCCGCGCGGTGGCTTGCCGGCCACCAGTGCCGCCGCAGCCACCGGGCGCAACGCGAACTCGGCGGCCAGATAGCTCGTGGTCGACACCACCACCCCGCAGAACGCCAGGACCAGTCCGACGCGCGGGATGAACGCGGGGTCGCGCAGTCCGTAGAGGGTTGTCAACAGTGCTGTGCCGATTCCCCATAACACCAAGTGCGTGCTGGCTATTCGCCATGGCGTCACCATGGTGTTGCGCTGGTCCTCCTGGGTGGGAGCGCGGCCCTCGGTGGCCCAGCGCAGATCGTCGAGGGTGCGCGAGTGCAGCCGCCAGGTACCCAACACCACCGCGATCACGATGTACAACGGGGCGATAAGGCCCGGTATCCACCAGGGCACGTCGGTGAACACGCTGGGCTCGGGGAAGGCGACCGCGGCGAACAGGTAGGCCAGCGCGATACCGACGGCGTTGACCGCCACGATGAACACCGTGAGGATGGCCTGGACCCTGGCGCGGCGCCGGGACGGAGTCTCGTCGGCCCGGCCGAGTAAGAGCGAGCCGTAGACCGGTGTGGTGGTCAGGCGCCCGCTTTGCCGGGTGATCCGCTCCAGAACGCGGCCCAGTCGCTGTGCCACGCTCGGTTCTGAACTCATGGTGGGCGTCAGCCTAGTTCGCTTCCGGCTGTGTCAGCCGAATTCGGCCGGGGCCCGCACCCTAAGCTGAACCGGTGCGACTCGTGATCGCCCAGTGCACTGTGGACTACCTGGGCCGGCTGACCGCCCACCTTCCTTCGGCACGTCGGCTGTTGCTCGTCAAGGCCGACGGGTCGGTCAGCGTGCACGCCGACGACCGTGCCTACAAACCGCTGAACTGGATGAGTCCGCCGTGCCGGCTGACTGAGATCCTCGACGGCGAGGTTCCGGTGTGGCTGGTGGAGAACAAGTCCGGCGAGCAGTTGCGCATCACCATCACCGAGATCGAGCACGACTCCAGCCATGAGCTGGGCACCGACCCGGGACTCGTCAAAGACGGTGTCGAGGCCCACCTGCAGGAGCTGCTGGCCGAGCACATCGAACTGCTGGGGGAGGGCTACACCCTGGTGCGCCGCGAGTTCATGACCGCGATCGGCCCGGTGGACATCCTGTGCCGCGACGCCGACGGCCGGTCGGTGGCGGTGGAGATCAAGCGGCGTGGCGAGATCGATGGGGTGGAGCAGTTGACCCGCTACCTGGAGTTGCTCAACCGCGATCCGCTGCTGGCGCCGGTCAGCGGGGTGTTCGCGGCCCAGCAGATCAAGCCGCAGGCCAAGACGCTGGCCGAGGATCGCGGAATCCGTTGTCTCACGCTGGATTACGACGCGATGCGCGGTATGGACAGCGACGAGTTCCGGTTGTTCTGATGTTCCGCCGGGTCGAGCCTGGGCCGGACGGTCACGATTACGAAGTGGTGCCGATCCCGGGTGCCAGGGCCGTCAAGATTTACCGTTGCCCCGGGTGCGATCACGAGATCCGCGCCGGTGTTCCGCACGTGGCGGTGTGGCGCAGCGATGATGCAGACGGGATGGATAGGCGACACTGGCACACGCCGTGCTGGTCGAAGCGGGCCCACCGCGGGCCCACCCGTAGGCGGACGTGAAGGCGGCCCCGCCCGCTCAGTGCTGGGCGGGTTCGACCAGTTCCACCAGGACGCCGCCGGCGTCCTTGGGGTGGATGAAGTTGATCCGGGAGTTCGCCGTGCCGCGCCTCGGTGCGTCGTAGAGCAGTCGCACGCCGCGGTCTCGCAGTTCCGCCGACAGTGTGTCCAGGTCGCTGACCCGGCAGGCCAACTGCTGGATGCCCGGGCCGCGCTTGTCGATGAACTTCGCGATGGTGCAGGTGTCGTCCAACGGGGCCATCAACTGGATCTGGGTGCTACCGGCCGGGGCGCCGCGCACTGCCAGCATGGCCTCGCGGACGCCCTGCTCGGCATTGATCTCTTCGTGGACGAGGATCATGCCGAGGGTGTCGTGGTACCACGCGATCGCCGCATCCAGATCAGGCACCGCGATGCCCACGTGGTCGATCGCCGTAACCAGAGCGCTCGCCAGCAGGGGGCGGGCATCGACATGCTCGGTGGTCATAACAACACGGTAACCTCTCAACCGGGTGGTTGGGTCAGCGGTCGTGAAGATCAGCCGCCTGAACTGCTGGTGGGACGCTGTAGGAGGTAGATGATGACAACGTCGGTAATCGTTGCTGGAGCCCGCACGCCCATCGGGCGACTGATGGGCTCGCTGAAGGATCTCTCCGGTAGCGACCTCGGCGCCATCGCGATCCGTGCCGCCCTCCAGAAGGCCGGTGTTCCGGCCTCCCTCGTCGAGTACGTGATCATGGGTCAGGTGCTCACCGCTGGCGCGGGGCAGATGCCGGCCCGCCAGTCCGCGGTGTCCGCCGGGATCGGCTGGGATGTCCCGGCGTTGACGATCAACAAGATGTGCCTGTCCGGTATCGACTCCATCGCCCTTGCCGATCAACTGATCAGGGCCGGCGAGTTCGACGTCGTGGTGGCCGGCGGGCAGGAATCCATGACCAGGGCCCCGCACCTGCTGATGGACAGCCGGGCGGGATACAAGTACGGCGACGTGACGGTGCGCGACCACTTGGCCTACGACGGTCTGCACGACGTGTTCACCGATCAGCCGATGGGCGCATTGACCGAGCAGCGCAACGATGCCGACAAGTTCACCCGTGCCGAGCAGGACGAGTTCGCCGCCGGATCGCATCAGAAGGCGGCAGCTGCGTGGAAAGACGGCGTTTTCGCCGATGAGGTTGTTCCCGTTGCCATCCCGCAGCGCAAGGGCGACCCGATCGAGTTCGCCGAAGATGAGGGCATTCGGGCCAACACCACTGCGGAATCGTTGAGCGGCCTGCGGCCGGCGTTCCGCAAGGACGGCACCATCACCGCCGGATCGGCGTCGCAGATCTCCGATGGGGGTTGTGCGGTGGTGGTGATGAACAAGTCCAAGGCGCAGGAGTTGGGGCTGAACTGGCTGTGCGAGATCGGAGCCCATGGCAACGTCGCCGGCCCCGACTCCACCCTGCAGTCCCAGCCGGCCAACGCGATCAAGAAGGCTGTCGCCCGGGAGGGTATCGGCCTCGACCAACTCGACGTGATCGAGATCAATGAAGCCTTCGCGGCGGTGGCGCTGGCATCGACCCGTGAACTCGGGGTCGACCCGGAAAAAGTCAATCGCAGCGGCGGAGCGATCGCGATGGGGCACCCGATCGGGATGTCCGGGGCGCGGATCACCCTGCACGCCGCGCTGGAACTGTCCCGGCGCGGATCTGGGTACGCGGTGGCCGCGTTATGCGGCGCGGGCGGTCAGGGTGACGCGCTCATCCTGCGCGCCAGGTAGCTGCCTCGGGCCGCTCGAAGTTTGCTGGGCCGGCCGGACGAAGGCGTTGTGATGTTCGTCATATATCAGCCGGCCGGGGAACGCTCAATCGGTCAGCAGGGGTATCCGGGCGGGGTGTAGTAAGCCACACCGTCCGGGCCGTAGCAGGGAATCTCGCCCGGAAAGAACGGGACGTAGTAGCGGCCGCCGACGCCCACCGGCCCGACCGGACCGACGACCGGGTTGACTCCGACCGGGCCGACGACACCGCCGACGCCGACCGGGCCCACCGGTCCGGCGACCGGACCGAGGCCTCCGACGCCCACCGGGCCTGCCGGTCCCACGACCGGGTTGACCCCGACCGGGCCGACGACACCGCCGACGCCCACCGGGCCCGCCGGTCCGGCGACCGGACCGACGCCTCCGACGCCAACCGGACCCGCTGGGCCCACGTAGGGGCCGCCGGGACCGCCGGGGCCGCGATCGTCAGCCTGAGCCGTCGACGTCGTCACGATCGATCCCGCTGCAACGGCAGCGACTGCCATCAGGGTTGCTACACATTTGTTCACTGGTTTCTCCATTTCACTGGACCCAACCCTGCAACCGTACGCGGGTCGGTCGGATATGGCCCGGTCCGGCGCGGCATGACAAACTTGTTCCCGTGACGCGCCCCCGCCCGAGAGTCGCGCCGGTGATGACCGGTGCGGTGGATCTGTCCGGTCTGAAAAAACCCGCTGCCGGTGGCGGTGGCAACGGCGGCATCGAGATCACCGAGGCGAACTTCGAAGCCGAAGTGCTGCTGCGCTCCACCGAGGTGCCGGTCGTCGTCCTGCTGTGGTCACCGCGCAGCCAGGCCTGCCTGGATCTGCGTGATGCGCTGGGTGCACTGGCGGCCGCCGACGACGGCAAGTGGGCGCTGGCGTCGGTCAACGTCGATGTCGTGCCCAGGGTCGGCGCCATCTTCGGTGTCGAAGGCGTGCCGACCGTGGTGGCACTGGCGGGCGGCCAACCGTTGACGAGCTTCGAGGGTCCGCAGCCACCCGAGCAGCTGCGCCGCTGGATCGACTCGCTGCTTGCGGCCACCGCCGGCAAGCTCGCGGGCGGGGACGAGGCGGAGCCGCCGGTGGATCCCAAACTCGCCGAGGCCCGCGACAGGCTGGACTCCGGCGACTTCGTCGCCGCGGCAGCCGCCTACCAGGCGATCCTCGACGCTGATCCCAAACATGCCGAGGCCAAGGGCGCGTTGCGTCAGATTTCGTTCCTGCAGCGGGCTTCGACCCACTCACCTGATGCCGTTGCCGCCGCCGACGCCGCGCCCGATGACATCGACGCGGCGTTCGCCGCAGCCGACGTCGAGGTGCTCGGCCAGGATCCCGGCGCGGGGTTCGACCGGCTGATCGGTCTGATCAAACGCACCGGCGGCGATGACCGCACCCGGGTGCGCACCCGGCTGATCGAATTGTTCGAGATATTCGACCCCGCCGACCCCGTCGTGATCGCCGGCCGCCGCAACCTGGCCAACGCGCTGTACTGACCCCTCCCGCGTTCCCCCGCGAGCAGACATAAAAGGCTCGCGACACGCCGGAATTGGGTGACTTTTAGGTCTGCTCGCGGGGTTCGAGCCAGAGCGCCGAGTTGGGCGGCAGGACCAACTCCGCGGAGGCCGGGCGGCCATGCCACGGATCGGCGGTGGCCTGCACCGCCCCCATATTGCCGATGCCGGTCCCGTTGTAGACCGTCGCGTCGCTGTTGAGCACCTCACGCCAGGTGCCGGCCTGCGGCAGGCCCAGCCGGTAGCGGGTGTGTTCGCTGCCGGCGAAGTTGAACACGCAGGCCATCATCGAGCCGTCGGCGCCGTAGCGCAGGAAGCTCAGAACATTGCTGGCCGAATCGTTGGCGTCGATCCAGGAATACCCCTCCGGTCGGAAGTCCAGGCTCCACAGCGCCGGACGGTTGCGGTAGACGGCGTTGACGTCGGCCATGAACCGCTGAATTCCGGAGGAGAAGCTGTTCTCGCCCAACTGGTACCAATCCAGGCCGCGTTCCTCCGACCACTCGGCGCGCTGCCCGAAGTCCTGGCCCATGAACAAAAGCTTCTTGCCCGGGTGCGCCCACTGGTAGGCCAGCAGGGTGCGCAGGCCGGCGGCCTTGACGTGATCATTGCCGGGTAGTCGCTCCCACAGCGTGCCCTTGCCGTGCACCACTTCGTCGTGACTGATCGGCAGCACGAAGTTCTCGCTGTAGGCGTAGAGCATGGAGAAGGTCATCTCGTGGTGGTGATAGCTGCGATAGATCGGGTCCCGGCTGATGTAGTCCAGGGTGTCGTGCATCCAGCCCATGTTCCACTTCATCGAAAACCCAAGGCCGCCAAGGTTGGTGGCGCGGGTGACTCCGGGCCAGGAGGTCGATTCCTCGGCGACGGTCACGATGCCCGGGGTCATCTTGTGGACGGTGGCGTTCATCTCCTGCAGGAACTGCACCGCCTCGAGGTTCTCCCGTCCGCCGAAGGCGTTCGGGGTCCATCCGTCCGCCGGACGGGAGTAGTCCAGATACAGCATCGAGGCCACCGCGTCGACGCGCAGGCCGTCGATGTGGAATTCCTGCAGCCAGTACAGCGCGTTGGCGACCAGAAAGTTGCGTACCTCCGGGCGACCGAAATCGAAAACGTAGGTGCCCCAATCGAGTTGCTCGCCGCGGCGGGGATCGGAGTGCTCGTAGAGTGCTGTTCCGTCGAACCGTCCCAGCGCCCAGGCGTCCTTGGGGAAGTGCGCGGGAACCCAGTCCACGATGACGCCGACCCCGGCCTGGTGCAGACGATCGACCAGGTGGCGGAAGTCGTCGGGGGTGCCGAAACGGGAGGTCGGCGCGTAGTAGGAGGTGACTTGGTAACCCCAGGAACCGCCGAACGGGTGCTCGGCGACCGGAAGCAACTCCACATGGGTGAAGCCTTGGGCCACAACGTAGTCGGTGAGCTGGTCGGCCAATTCCTGGTAACTGAGGCCGGGTCGCCACGACCCCAGATGGACCTCGTAGGTGCTCATCGGACCGAACACCGGGTTGGTGGCGGCGCGGTCGACCATCCATTCGTCGTCGTTCCACCGGTAGTTCGACACGAACACTCGGGAACCGGTGCGGGGCGGGACCTCGGTGGCGAAGGCCATCGGATCGGCCCGGTCGGTGACTGCCCCGTCTGACCCGTGCACCCGGAACTTGTACAGGCCGTCGAGCGAGAAGCCCGGCCAGAACAGCTCCCACACCCCGGAGGAACCCAGCACCCGCATCGGTGCGTCATGGGAGTCCCAGCCGTTGAACTCGCCGACCAGGCTGACCCCCTTGGCATTGGGGGCCCACACCGCGAAGGACACCCCGTCGACCACGCCGTCCGGTGTGCTGAACGAACGGGGTTGGGCACCAAGAATTTCCCAGAGCCGTTCATGGCGGCCCTCGGCGAACAGGTGCAGATCGACCTCGCCGAGGGTCGGCAGGAAACGGTAGGCGTCGGCGGTGATCAGTGTGCTGTCCGGGTAGCCGACCTCCAGGCGGTAGTCGACCAGGTCAGTGAACGGCAGCGCGACCGCGAACACGCCCGACCCGACGTGCGACATCGGGTAGCGCCGGCCGCCGATCAGGGCCGCCACCTCCGAGGCATGCGGGCGCAGTGCCCGGATGACGGTGTGTTGGCCGTCCTCGTGCGCGCCGAGGATGCTGTGCGGGTTGTGGTGCACCCCGGACACGAGCTTGGTCAGCTCAGCCGGCGTGGGGGCCAGGTTCGGGCTCGTACCGCTCACCGGGTCACTCCCGACGCATCAGGTCGGCTCGCCGGTCCTGCGGGATCATCGGCATGTTGAGGATGTGCGCGACGGCGTGAACCGGATCCAGACGCACGTAGTTGGACTGCCCCCACTGGTACTCCTCCCCGGTGATCTCGTCACGAACCCAGAATCGGTCATACGGCGCCATACCCAGCGCACCCACGTCCAGCCACAGCGTCCCCTGCTCGGGACCGAACGGATTGAGGTTGATCACCGCCAGCACCGCGTCGCCGGTCACCGGGTCGAACTTGCTGAACGCGAGCAGGGCGTCGTTGTCGATGTGATGGAAACCGATGGTGCGCATCTGGCACAGCGCCGGGTGTGCCCGGCGGATCTCGTTGAGCCGGGTCAGGAACGGCTCCAGAGATCTGCCTTCCTTGAGCGCCAACGCGAAGTCGCGGGGACGCAATTCGTACTTCTCGGAGTCGACGTACTCCTCACTGCCCGGCCGCACCGCGACGTGTTCGAACAGTTCGTAACCCGAGTAGACCCCCCAGGAGGCGCCCATGGTGGCGGCGAGTGCGGCCCGGATTGCGAACATCCCCGGCCCGCCGTGTTGCAGGCTCTCATGCAGGATGTCCGGGGTGTTGACGAAAAGGTTGGGCCGGGCGTAGTCGGCGTGCTCGGCGATCTGGCGGCCGAACTCCTCGAGTTCCCACTTCGCGGTGCGCCAGGTGAAGTACGAATAAGACTGGGTGAAGCCGAGTTTGGCCAACCCGTAGAGCCGGGCCGGGCGGGTGAACGCCTCGGACAGGAACAGCACATCCGGGTCGATGTTCTTGACCTCGCTGATCAGCCAGGCCCAGAAGTTCGCCGGCTTGGTGTGCGGGTTGTCGACCCGGAAGATCTTGACGCCGTGGTCCATCCAGTGCCGGACCACCCGCAACACCTCGTGGTAGAGACCTTGCGCGTCGTTGTCGAAATTCAGCGGATAGATGTCCTGGTACTTCTTCGGCGGGTTCTCCGCGTAGGCGATGGTCCCGTCCGGCAGTTCGGTGAACCACTGCCGATGCCGGCGCGCCCACGGGTGGTCCGGAGCGCACTGCAGCGCCAGATCGAGGGCGACCTCCAGGCCGTTGGCGCGAGCGGCGGTGACGAACTCGTCGAAGTCGGAGATGGTGCCGAGGTCAGGGTGCACCGCGTCGTGGCCGCCCTCGGCGCTGCCGATGGCCCACGGCGAACCCACATCGTCGGGTTCGGCGGTCACGGAGTTGTTGCGGCCCTTGCGATGAACCTTGCCGATCGGATGGATCGGGGGCAGATAGACGACGTTGAAGCCCATCGCCGCGATCCGGGGCAGCGCCCCGGCTGCGGTGGCGAAGGTGCCGTGCACCGCGGTGCCGTCGGCGCCCCAGCCTCCGGTCGACCGCGGGAACATCTCGTACCAGGCGCTGCACCGGGCCAGCGGCCGGTCCACCCACACCCCGTGGGGCTGGCCGCGGGTGACCAGATCACGCAGTGGATAGCGGTCGAGCAGTTCGGTCACGTGGTGGGACAACGCCAGGGCGGCGCGGGACAGCGGATCCCCGGGCTTTCGCAGCTCCTCGGCGGCCTGCAGAAGTGGTGCGCGGTCGCTGCGCGGCACGCCGGTGGCGGCCCGTTCCAGCAGGGCGGCACCGACCAGTAAATCGTTGTGGAGGTCCTCCTCACCCTGCCCGGCACCGAGCTTGGCCGTCACCGAGTGATGCCAGCCGGTGATCGGGTCGCCCCAGCTGTCCACCCGGAACGTCCATAAGCCGACCTGGTCCGGGCAGAACTGTCCGTGGAAGACGTCCGGGGTGCGGCCTGACTGCATCCGGTACTGCATGGGTTTGACCTTGGGGGAAGCCGAATCGTCGGCGACGGGCTTCGTCCGGCCCGACGGGCCGTGCCCGAGCTGCGGATAAGCCGGGCCGAGGTAACGCACCACCAGGGTGGCGGCCACCGCCTCGTGGCCCTCCCGCCAGACCGTGGCGCAGACCGGCACGACTTCGCCGACAACGGCTTTGGCCGGGTAGATACCGCCGGAAACCACGGGGGAGACGTCGTCGACCTCGATACGACCCGGCACCCGCGCACCCCGCTTCCGTTCACTGCCCGCGGCGTGGGAGTGACCGCAAGACCGTCGGTTCACACCGTAGTAGTCGTGCAAAGCGGCCGCGCCAAAAGCTCAGTAAGGTCATGGCGGTGAAAGCTCTCCGCCGGTTCACCGTTCGCACGCATCTTCCGGAGCGGATCGCCGCCCTGGGCCCGCTGTCGACGAATCTGCGGTGGTCCTGGGAGAACGACGTGCAGGATCTTTTCGCCACCATCGACCCGGAACAGTGGGCGCGGATCGGCCGTGATCCGGTGGCGCTGCTGGGCGAGGTCAGTCCGGCGCGGCTGGACGAACTGGCTGAGGACCACGGCTTCCTGGATCGACTTGACCGGCTGTCCGCCGACCTTGATCGGTATCTGACCGAGCCGCGCTGGTACCAGGAATTGCAGGCCCGCGGCGATCAGGTGCTGCCCACCGGCATCGGTTACTTCTCGATGGAGTTCGGCGTCGCCGAGGTGCTGCCGATCTACTCCGGTGGTCTGGGGATCCTGGCCGGAGACCATCTCAAGGCCGCTTCGGACCTCGGGCTGCCGCTGATCGGCGTCGGCCTGAATTACCGCTCCGGCTACTTCCGTCAGTCGCTGACCGCCGACGGTTGGCAGCACGAGAACTATCCGGCTCTGGACCCGCAGGGGTTGCCGCTGAGGCTGCTGTCCCACCCCGGTGGCGAACCGGTGCTCATCGAACTGGCGATGCCGGAGTCGCGGATGTTGCGGGCCCGGGTCTGGATCGCCCAGGTCGGCCGAATTCCCTTGTTGCTGTTGGACTCCGACATTCCGGAGAACGACCACGATATGCGTCATGTCACCGACCGCCTCTACGGCGGCGACCAGGACCACCGGATCAAACAGGAACTGCTGGCCGGGATCGGCGGCGTGCGGGCGATCCGGGCGTTCTGCGCCATCGAGGGTCATCCGGTGCCCGACGTGTTCCACATGAACGAAGGGCACGCGGGATTCCTCGGACTGGAGCGGATCCGGGAGTTCATGGTCGCCGACAACCTCGACTTCGACACCGCGCTGGCCGTCGTGCGGGCCTCTACGGTGTTCACCACCCACACGCCGGTGCCGGCCGGAATCGACCGTTTCCCGGTGGAACTGGTGGAGCGGTACTTCGGTGATGACGGCCACGACGGCATGCTGCCCGGTGTGCCGGTGCGGCGGGTTCTCGGCTTCGGCGCCGAATCGGATCCGGCGAAGTTCAACATGGCGCATATGGGCCTGCGGCTCGGCCAGCGTTCCAATGGGGTCTCGCAGTTGCACGGCCGGGTCAGCCGCGGGATGTTCGACGAACTGTGGCCCGGGTTCGATGCCGCCGAGGTGCCGATCGGCTCCATCACCAACGGGGTGCACGGACCCACCTGGGCCGCACCCGAGTGGCTGCGGCTGGCCGGCGATCTGGCCGGCCACACCGAGGTATTGCGCGATCCGGCCGAATGGCAGCGACTCAAACATGTCGACAACGGCCACATCTGGTGGATCCGCTGCCAACTGCGGGCCAAGCTGGTCGAGGACGTCCGCCGCAGGATTGCCGCCTCGGCCCTGGAGCGCGGCGCGATCGAAGCGGAATTGAGCTGGATTCCAACGGCTTTCGATCCCGGCGTGCTGACGGTGGGATTCGCCCGCCGGGTGCCGACCTACAAGCGGTTGACGCTGATGCTGCGGGATCCGGCGCGTCTGGAGGCGCTGCTGCTCGACGAGCACAGGCCCATCCAGTTGATCGTTGCCGGCAAGTCCCACCCCGCCGATGACGCCGGTAAGGCGCTGATCCAGCAGATCGTCCGGTTCGCCGATCGGCCCGAGGTCCGGCACCGCATCGCCTTCCTGCCGGACTACGACATGTCGATGGCGCGGTTGCTGTACTGGGGCTGCGATGTGTGGCTGAACAACCCGTTGCGCCCACTGGAGGCCTGCGGAACCTCCGGGATGAAGAGCGCGCTCAACGGCGGCCTGAACCTGTCGATCCGGGACGGTTGGTGGGACGAGTGGTTCGACGGGGAGAACGGCTGGGAGATCCCGAGCGCGGAGGTGGTGAATGAAGAGCGCCGCGACGACCTGGAGGCCAAGGCGCTCTACGACCTGCTGGCGAGTTCGGTGGCGCCGAAGTTCTACGACCGCGATGACAACGGGGTGCCCGGTCGGTGGGTGGAAATGGTGCGCCACACCCTGATCTCGCTGGGCCCCAAGGTGCTGGCCTCCCGGATGGTGCGCGATTACACCGAGCAGTACTACGCCCCGGCCGCGGCGTCGCTGCGCAATACGATCGAGCCGATCCACGGCCTGCCGTTCGGTCAGGCTCGTGAATTGGCCGCCTACCGGCAGCGGGTGACCGAGGCCTGGCCCTACGTGGTGATTACCGATGTCGACAGCAGCGGTCTGCCCGATACCCCGCTGCTCGGCTCGGAACTGACGTTGTCGGCGACCGTCATGCTGGCCGGTCTGCGGCCCGACGAAGTGGTGGTGCAGGGGGTGGTGGGACGGGTCGACTCCACCGGCACCCTGCTCAGCCCGCATTACATCGATATGGCCCATACCGGTTCCGGCGAGGGTGGCACCGAGATCTTCTCCGCGACCACACCGCTGCCGATGGCCGGTTCCATGGGCTACACCGCGCGGGTGCTGCCGAACCACCGCCTGCTGGCCGGCCCGGCCGAGTGGGGCATGGTCACACTGGCCGGGGTCGACCAATCCGGGGACGGTTTCGTGGGCTTCGACTCGCACCTGTAGGTTGCCCTGAGACATTTGCGGAGGTGATCGGATGGTGCCCGGGACGTTGCGTGGCGCGACGGTCATGGTGGTGGTCGGAGCATTGCTGATGGCTGCTCCGGCAGGCGCCGAACCCGACCCCCCGGCGCCGGCCGTTCCAGTGCCCGCCGCTCCGGGCACCCCGGCCATCGCACCGGTTGCGGTGGTCGATCCCGGCGCAGTCCCTCCCGGCGCGGAGGCTCCGCCGGCGCCGGATGCAAGGGTCGCGTCCAATCCGCCGAACACCACCGTCTCGCCGGACGGCTGGACGCTGACGGTCTCGGCCAAAGACGAGACGCAGCTACCCGTCGCGCCGCTGACCACCGCGATCTCCACGCGGGAGTACGAGGTCGGCGGTGTCTACAACGGAAGTCTCGTCGGCGGTGACGGCGAAACCCCGAGAGGTATCTTCGAGGTCGGCTACCAGATCGGTTGCGGGATCGACATGAGCACCGCCAACGGTGTCTCCCTTACCGGCACCGCCGGCGTCAATCCGTCGATCGGGTATTTCGGGTTCGACTTCCCCGGCGTCCTGCCCGACGGATTGGTCCCCGCCATCGGCGCCAACCTCGGCGGCGGTATCACCGTGGGCCTCAAGCCCGGCCTCATCAACACCGTCCCGGTGACCAAGAAGCAGTTCGAGTCCTCCGACCCGTGGGTATCGATCAGCAGGTTCCGCATCAAAATCGACGGCTGCGTCGGCGAATCGTTCATCCGCTCCTACGCCACGCTGGCTAAAACGAATCAGTCCGGCGACGCGATCCTGTCCTGGTACGGCGTCACCAAAGCGGTCTGAATCACTGGAAGCGCTTGTAGCAGAGGTCCACATCGCCGAGCACCCCGACGCGGAATGCGTCGATGCGGGAGAACCCGGCGGGCACCGTTTCGCCGTTGACGTCACCAGCGGCCAGGCCGTTGGTCAGCAGACCGGACACCGCCTCATCGAGGTCTCCGGCGGTGAGCGCGACGGCGTCACCCTCGGGCGTGGTGATCGTCTTGGACAGCTTGGTGGTAGCCACCCCGGTCAGGCAGGCCGTGCGCAGTCCGGCCTCGGCGGTGTCAAGTGTCACTCCGCCACGCTCATGCTGAAGGGCCATCATGAACCGCGACGTCAGGGCCGAGTAGGCGGTGTTGTCGCCCTGCAGCGCCGGACCCGACGAATCGGAATCAAAGCCCTCGGTGGGCGTGCCCAGCGCCTGCAGGCCGGCCAGGTCGACGGCGATGGTATTGGTCGACGGGCAGTACGACACCGGGGGACTGGGCCGGGCATCGGCACACGACGACGCCGTGGCGGGGTCGAAACTCAGCTTCGGCGGGCTTTTCGGGGTGAACAGGAGATTCATCGCGTCGATGACCGAACGCACCGACTTCTCGGTCACCGGCAGTTCGCCGGTCTGATCCACCGGCAGATCCACCGGGAGGTCGCCGCGACGTTGTTTGATCTCCTTGAGAGTGATGGAGGCGCACGCGGCGGCTCCGTCGGTGAAGCCGAACTGGAACGCCGAAATCCGCTCGAAGGCAGATCCGTGCTCGTCACCGACGCTGTAGCCCTCGTTCGCCGACAGCAGCGGGTCGCGGAACGAAATCATCGCCGCGAGAAGGTTATTCA
>DAIPYT010000049.1:0-10356 GCA_036782595.1 Mycobacterium sp.
GCTGATGGGTTGGCGGGCTGCCCTGGCGGGGCTCGCCGGTCGGAAGGGTGCCGGTCGGAAGGGTGCCGGCCGGAAGGGTTAGGAGACGCCGTTCGACACATCGTCGTCGCCGCCGCCGCAGCGGGTCTTCAAGTCCGCGAGCGGTTGCCGGATACCCCCGAGATCGGCCTTGACCTGGGGATTGGCGTCAAGATACTGCTGAACCTGGGTGCGCAGGGTATCGCGCGGTGAGCCTTCCAGACCGGTGAAGAAGGCGTTGACGTCGGGATGGGTGAACAGGTAGGCAGATGTCGCTGCGGACACCCCGGCTGCCACGCCGGCCAGGTCGGCGGCGGTGCAGTTCGGTGGCGCGGCGATCGCCGAGGGCGCCAGTCCCACCAGCAGGGCCCCGGCGACCGCTCCGGCGCCGATCGTTCCGGCGACAACCCGGCGAGCAGTGCGCATCATCCTCGGCCTCCTCATCGTGTGAGCCTGCGTCAGGCTTTGGAATCATCCTAGGCCAGCGGACCGTTTCCGTCGTGAACCGGCGCTGCACGGCCGGAGCTGACACGCAAGGTGCTGCGGTAGGCTCACAGCCACGCAATTCGGTGTGCGAGATGCGGGGAGAACAGCCATCCAGCAGTTCATGATGCGACTGAGCGGCAGCCTGCGCAGGCATCGGTGGCTGGTCTTCACCTGCTGGCTGCTGGCACTGGTGCCGTCGGTGGCGTTGGCGCTGACCCAGTCCGACAACCTCACCGGCGGCGGGTTCGATGTGGCCGGCTCGCAGTCGCTACGAGTGCAATACGAGCTCGAGGACCACTACCCGCAACTGGGTTCCTCGCCATTGGCACTGGTGGCCGCACCGCGTGCCGACGCCACCTATGCCGATATGACTGCGGCCGTCGGGCAACTGGAGCAGGCTGCCCGCGAGGTACCGAACCTCGAGGTGGTGCCGAACCCGATCCAGCCGGCACCGGCTCCGGACCGGCCCTACGTGGTGTCGCTCCGACTGGGGTTCAACAACACCGGGGCGGTGGACACCGCCCGCCAGTTGCGCACCAAGGTGGGCGTCCGGGGTGACCAACCGGGCCGGACCGCCGACGGCAGGGTGAAGCTCTACGTCATCGGCCAGGGGGCGTTGGGCGCCGCCGCCCAGACCACCACCAAACAAGACATCGCCGCGGCGGAGCGGTGGAACCTGCCGATCGTTCTGGTCGTCCTGGTCGCGGTGTTCGGTTCGTTGGCGGCCGCCGCGATCCCGCTCGCGCTCGCCATTTGCACGGTCATTGTGACGATGGGTGCGGTCTACCTGCTCTCCACGGTCACCACCATGTCGGTGTTCGTCACGTCCACGGTGTCGATGTTCGGTATCGCACTGGCGGTGGATTATTCGTTGTTCATCCTGATGCGGTTCCGGGAGGAACTGCGCGCCGGCCGGGATCCCGACCAGGCGGCCGGCGCAGCCATGGCCACCTCTGGTCTGGCGGTGTTGCTGTCCGGACTCACCGTGATCGCCTCACTGACGGGCATCTACGTGATCGGTACTCCGGTACTGCGTTCGATGGCCACCGGCGCGATCCTGGCGGTGGCCTTCGCCGTCCTCACCTCGGCCACCCTGATTCCGGCGGTTCTGGCGGTGTTCGGCCGGGCGGCGGCGCGAAGGTCCCCGCTTCTGCACTGGTCGCGCCTTCCGGAGTCCACGCAGTCGCGATTCTGGACCCGCTGGGTCGGCTCGGTCATGCGCCGGCCCTGGGCGGCCGCGGTGGCCGCGACAGCCGTGTTACTGACCATCGCGGCTCCGGCCTTCGCCATGCTGCTCGGCAACAGCATGCAACGGCAGTTCCCGTCGTCCCATGAGATTCGCGGTGGTGTCGCAGCGGCCGCCGAGGCGCTGGGACCGGGAGCGCTCGGCCCGGTCCGCATCCTGGTCACCTTCCCTGACGCCGACGCCAACGACCCACGCAATGCGCCCGTCCTGGAGGCGGTGAACCGCGCCGCCGGTCAGGCGCTCAACATCGTGTCGGTCGCTCCGCCGGTCTTCAGCGATGACAACCGCAGCGCGCTGCTGTCGGCGGTATTGGCGGTCGACCCGGAGGAGATGCGGGCACGAGACACCATCGACTGGCTACGCGCGACCCTGCCGTCGGTACCGGACGCGGCCGGTGTTCGCGTCGACGTGGGCGGCCCCACTGCGCTGATCAAGGACTTCGACGACCGCGTCGCGCACACCCAACTGCTGGTGTTCGCCTTCGTGTCGGTGATCGCGTTCCTGATGCTGTTGATCTCGATCCGCTCGGTCGTTCTCGCCCTCAAGGGGGTGCTAATGACGGTCCTGTCGGTGGCGGCTGCGTACGGCAGCCTGGTGGTGGTGTTCCAGTGGGGCTGGCTGGAAGCGTTGGGATTCGAACCGATCGGTTCCATCGACAGCACCATCCCGCCGCTGGTGCTGGCCATGACGTTCGGCCTGTCGATGGACTACGAGATCTTCCTGCTGACCAGGATCCGGGAGCGCTTTCTGCAGACCGCGGACACCCGGGACGCCGTCGCCTACGGGGTGGCGACCAGCGCCCGGACCATTACCAGCGCCGCGCTGATCATGATCGCGGTCTTCATCGGTTTCGCGTTCGCCGGTATGCCCCTGGTCGCTCAACTGGGGGTGGCGTGCGCGGTGGCTATCGCCGTCGACGCCACCATCGTGCGACTGGTGCTGGTGCCGGCGCTGATGGCGATGTTCGACCGGTGGAATTGGTGGCTGCCCGGTTGGCTGGATCGCCTGCTGCCGTCAGTCGACTTCGATAAGCCGCTGCCCAGGCTGGACGTGGGCGATGTCGTCGTCATCCCCGACGACATCTCCGCGATCGCCCCGCCCGCCGCCGATCTACGAACCGTGGTGCGCTCGGCGGCCCGACTCAGGGAGCTGGCGGGGCAGACGGTCAGCATCGTCGATCCGCTGGTCTTCAGCGGCTGCTATGGCCGCGGCAGCACCGAGCCGGTGGTGGCGGGGCCTCTTTCAGGGCGGCGGACGGGGCCCCTGACCCGCACTCACTCGTCGCGCGCGCCGCGCGCCACTGAAGTGCGCCCCGTGCACCCGGTGACGATGTGGCGGCGCCGGCTTGAGATCACGCTGGACGCCTTGCAGGGCCAGGGCGCCACCGAGTCGGCTATTCGCCGCACCGGACCCGTGGAGACCACCATCGTCCAACTCCCCACCGGCGACCGGTTGCAGATCCCGACCGCGGCCGAGACGTTGCGGATGAAGAGCTATCTGGTGCTGTACCGCAACAGCCGCGCCGACTTCACCGACCTCGCGGACCTCGCCGACGCCTTGGGTGTCGACAACGCCGCCCTGGCGCTCGGCGGGATCGATAGGTACTACAGTGCTGGACGATCAGAGCGACTGTGGCTAGCCACCCAGTTGGTCCGCCGACTGGCCGATCCGCTTCCTTCCGACGGGAACGACGGCCAGTGGTCCGGACCGGAGGCGGCCGCCGAGTGGGATGACACCCGGCGGCGCTGCCTCTCGCTGGCGGTGGCGATCCTGGAGGAGGCGAGTTGACTCGCCCGTTTCAACGACCGGTCGACGACACTCCCGTCGAATTCTGGCCGACCGACTCGATCCGCGCCGCGCTGCACAGCGGCGATATCACCGTGTGGCAGCGCATCGTCGTGGCCGTCAAACGTGATCCGTACGGCCGTACCGCGCGCCAAGTCGAGGAAGTCCTGGAATCGGCTACGCCCTACGGGGTTTCGCAGGCCCTGACTGAGGTGCTCAACCGGGCTCGTTCCCACATGGAAGCCAACGAACGTACCGAAGCGGGCCGTCACGTGCGGATCCTCAAGGAGCGTTCCGGATTGACCGATCAGGAGTTCGCTTCCCGTATCGGTGTGACCCGCGAGGTCTTGGCCAGCTACCTCGACGCCACCGTCAGTCCCCCCGCCTCGCTGATGATCCGGATGCGCCGGCTGTCGGACCGGTTCGCCAAGATCCGGGCCCAGCAGGCCCGCAGCCACACCCCTGAGGATCCCGCCGATGAGTACCCCGAGCCCGACTGAACTGCGGGACATCCTGCGCAGCACCCGGACCGTGGCCGTGGTGGGCGCCTCCGACGACCCCCGAAGGCCGAGTAACGAAGTATTCGGTTACCTGCTCAGGCACACCCCGTTCGAGCTGTATCCGGTCAACCCGAACATCGAAGCCGTGGACGGCGTCACGGCCTTCCCCACGCTGGCCGACCTGCCGATCGTTCCGGACATGGTCGACGTCTTCCGTCGGCGCGAGGATCTGCCAGCTGTGCTCGACGAAGTGCTCGCGTTGAGCCCACTACCGAAATACCTTTGGCTGCAGCAGGGTTTGTGGCACGACCAAGTTGCCGAACGGGCCCGCGCAGCGGGGATGACCGTGGTGATGGACCGCTGCCTGAAAGTGGACTACGCGCGCTTCGGCGCCGACTAACGCGCGCTGATGGGCGCGACGTCGACGACCTTCCAAGCGCCGTCAATCTTGGACAGCGCCACCCGCAGTGAGAGCACCGCCGTACTGGGCGGTTGCTCCGGCTCGGTTTGGGTGCCGCGCATCAGAACCGCAACGGTGGCCGCCGACGGCGCCAGCGACTCCAGTCCGGTCGAGATGGTGGTTGCCTTGGCCGTCACCCGGCGCTTGAGCATGTCTGCCGTCGCCGGAGTGAATTGAGCCTTGAATGCCTCGGCTCGTTCCGGGGCCATCATCGCTGCCGCGCGATCGACAGCTGCTCCCGGGTCGGAGGGGTTGAACGTCGCGGTGGCCTCGGAGACCTCGCTGGCGATACGGGCGACTGCAATGGTGTCCCGGGAAAAGTCCCGATCGGCCACCGCCCAGCGGGTGTAGCCCAGGACCGCAGCGACGGCGAGCGCGGCCGTGGTGATTCCCGCCACCGCCAGTCGCAGCCCCGGGGTGTCGTCATCAGTTCCCAGCGTGACCGAATCACGCCGGTAGAGAAACACATTCAAGATCACCGCCTGGACGATGAGCAGGCAGAGCATGGAGCACAACGACACCCACCAGATCGGCCAGCTGAGCACCACGCCGATCATCAGCAGGGCGCCGACGGCGGCCAGTGGCGCGGCCACGTCGAAGGCGAGCACTCGAGCCACGTTCCTCATCGCAGCGACTCCAGCCGCGATATCTTGGCGGTTCCGTCGACGTCGGAGACACCCAGTCGCAGATTCCAGCGCACGGTCGTCGGCTTGCCGCCGACGTTCTCGCTGACCGAGGTGCCCACCACCAGCACCGTGTCGGTGCGGGAGGCGAGTTCTGCGGGCAGTGTCGCCGGAGCGGGCGGCCGCTGGCCCGGCTGGGCGGGCAGGTTCTGGTGCGTCACCTCAACCGATACCGACTCCACCTGCCCGGTCGTCTTCGACCGCAGCGTCTTGACCACCTCCCGGAACGGGGCGATGGACGATTCGAAACCGGTGTTGAGTTCGCCGACGGTCCCATCGCGGAGTTGCCGCATGGCGCCCTCGACATTGTCGGCGTTCATATTGATCAGGATTCCGGTCCACTGGGCCGCAGCCTGCATGGCCCGGGCCTGGTAGTTGCGATCCGCTTCGGCGGTGCGGTGTCCGGACCACAGCACCGCGATCAGCGCGGCCGCGGCGACGGCTAGAACTGCCAGTACCGCGGAGGCCACGCCGAACCCGGAGATCCGGCCGGGACTGTGTTCGCTCTCGGGCTCAGGCATGAGGGGAGGCTACCGGGCCTGCTTTGGCGGTTAGGTAAGGGCGGATGAGTAAGGATGGTGGGCGTGACGGCAGATGTGCAGCGCTCCGGGATCGACCTCTCCCACCTCGACACCGCGGTACGGCCGCAGGACGACCTGTTCGGCCACGTCAACGGCCGCTGGCTGGCCGACTACGTGATGCCGCCCGACCGGGCCACCGACGGGGCCTTCCGGCTGCTTTACGACCGCGCAGAGGAGCAGGTCCGCGAGATCATCACCGATGCGGCCACCAGTGCAGCGGGCTCGGATGAACAGCGCATCGGCGACCTCTACGGCAGCTTCCTCGACGCCGATGCGGTGGAACGGCGCGGCCTGGCCCCTCTGCTGGCCGAACTCCAGTTCATCGACGACGCGGCGGACCCCGCCGCGCTGGCCGCCGTCATCGGCCGGTTTCAGCGCAGCGGCGTCGGCGGAGGGGTGGGTTTGTACGTCAGTACCGATTCCAAGAACTCATCGCGCTACCTGGTCCACCTCACCCAGTCCGGGCTCGGACTGCCCGACGAGTCGTACTACCGGGACGACCAGCACGCGGCGATCCTGGGCGCCTACCCGGCGCATATCGGGTCCATGTTCGCCATCGTCTTCGGCGGCTCGCCTGATGAGTACGCCCAGCGGGCCGGTCGCATCGTGGCACTGGAGACCAAACTTGCGGCCGCGCACTGGGATGTGGTGCGCCGCCGCGACGCGGACCTGAGTTACAACCTGCGGGCGTTCGGCGAGCTGCCCGAGTGGGCTCCCGGGTTCGACTGGCCCGGCTGGGCCGCGGCACTGGGCGCCACTCCAGATTCGATCGCCGAAGTCATTGTGCGCCAACCGGATTACCTCACCGCCTTCGCGCAGGTCTGGTCCGACCAGGAGTATCCCGACTGGCAGGACTGGACGCGGTGGCGGCTGATCCACGCCCGGGCATCGGTGCTCACCCGCGCGCTGGTCGAGGAGGACTTCGCCTTCTACGGACGCACCCTGACCGGGACCGAGGAGATCCGGGAACGCTGGAAGCGGGCGGTGTCTCTGGTGCAGAGCCTGATGGGTGACGCGGTCGGCCGGTTGTACGTGCAACGGCACTTCCCGCCGGAGGCCAAGGAACGGATGGACGTCCTGGTGGCCAACCTGCGTGAGGCCTACCGGGAGAGCATCACCGAACTGGATTGGATGACTCCGGCGACCCGCGAACGCGCGCTGACCAAACTCGACAAGTTCACCGCCAAGATCGGCTACCCGGCGAGTTGGCGCGACTACTCGGCTCTGGTGATCCACCGGGATGACCTGTACGGCAATGTTGTTCGCGGTGCCGAGATGGAATCCGACCGCGAGTTGGCTAAGCTTCCCGGTCCCGTCGACCGCGACGAATGGTTCATGACGCCGCAGACCGTCAACGCCTACTACAACCCCGGCATGAACGAGATCGTCTTCCCCGCAGCGATCCTGCAGCCGCCGTTCTTCGACGCAGGGGCCGACGATGCCGCCAACTACGGCGGCATCGGGGCGGTGATCGGACATGAGATCGGACACGGCTTCGACGATCAGGGTTCCAAGTACGACGGGGACGGGCACCTGGTCGACTGGTGGACCGACGAGGACCGGCGGGAGTTCAGTGCCCGCACAGGCCGGCTGATCGAGCAGTACGACGGATACGTGCCGCGGGATCTGCAGGACCGGCCCGACCCTCCACATGTGCAGGGGCCGTTCACCATTGGCGAGAACATCGGCGATCTGGGTGGATTGTCGATCGCACTGCTGGCCTATCGGCTATCCCTCGGCGACAAGCCCGCGCCGGTGATCGACGGGCTGACCGGGGTCCAGCGCGTGTTGTTCGGCTGGGCCCAGGTCTGGCGCACCAAGTCTCGACCTGCCGAATCGGTTCGCCGACTTGCCGTCGATCCGCACTCGCCGCCGGAGTTCCGCTGCAATGGCGTCATCCGCAACATCGACGCCTTCTACGAGGCGTTCGAGGTCAACAAGAACGACGCCCTCTACCTGGAGCCCGCGCAGCGGGTCCGGATCTGGAACTAGGCCCGATCAGTACAGCGTCCACTGCCAATCGTCAGCACCGTCCGGCTTGGTGTAGAGCCCAACGGAGTTCTTCACCACGATCGGGTCGCCACTGCCGAAGTTGTCGTAGAACCACTTGGCGTTGGCCGGGGACAGGTTGATGCAGCCGTGGCTGACGTTCCGCTCGCCCTGGTCACCCACCGACCACGGCGCGCTGTGCACGAAGCCGCCGCTGTTGTCGATGCGGACTGCCCAATCCACCTTCAGCTTGTAGCCGTCGGGAGAGTTCACCGGCACGCCGTAGGTGGAGGAATCCATCACCATGGTCGGGAACTTCTCCAGCACGTAGTAGGTGCCGTTCTTGGTGTCGTACTTCCCGTCCAGGCCCATCGACACCGGGAAGGTGTTCGCCACCTTGCCGTTGCGGGTGATGGTCATCTGGTGGGTCGCGTCATCGACGGTGGCGATCAGTGAGTCGCCGACCCGGAAATTGGACTTCGCTCCACTGGCGTCGATGTTGACGATGGTGCCGGCCGGCCAGAAGTTGTACGGGCGCCAGCGCACCTGGGTGTCGGTGGTCCAGTAGAACGTGCCGGGAACCGGCGGGTTCGAGGAGATGTGGATCGACTGCTCGGCCAACGCCCGGTTGGCGATGGGCCGCTGGAAGTCGATGATGATCGGCTTGGCGACACCGACCATCGCGCCGTTCACCGGGTTGAACCTCGGCGGCGCGAACACCGGATCACCGGTGAAGGGCGAATTGTCCTGGCCCTTTGCCGTGCTGGTGTTGGTGCTCGACTGCGGCAGCGTCGGGACCGGGGGCCGCGACGGGGCCGGCGCGGCAGGTGCGGCAGCTGGAACCGGTGCGGCAGCCGGAACCGGTGCGGGTGCGGGGGCCGGCGGCGGAACCGCTCCGGGGGCCGCGAGGTCGCCCGGAAGCGGGGGCGGCGGCGGCGGGAACAGCACCGGTGCCGGTTCAACCGGCGGCGGCGGTGGAACTTCCGGATCCGCCAGCGCCGAACCGGCACCTAGGCCAGTCATTCCCACCACGCAGAGCGCGGCAGCCAAAGCGCCTTTCACCCGCATCACCAAAACTCCTCTACTTTTACTTTTCTCGGTGTCGTCCCAGTGTTACACAACACCGCCGGTGCTCCACGCCGCGCCGATTCCCGGCAAGGCGCTGACCTGTGCATATGATCGCCCCCCGGGTGACCAGCGTTACTCCGTGCTGGTCACGGCAACCGTCGCGAACAGATTCCGCATCACCAACATGCAGACCAATGCCCCCGCAACCAGCACCGCCGAAGCGGCGAGCATGACCGCCTCACCGGCCCGCTCGAATAGCAGCCCACCGAGCAGCGACCCGGCCATGATCCCGATCTGGAATGCGGCGACATACAGGCCCGACGCACCGTCGGGGTCATCCGGGCAGTGCCGCATCGCCGCGGACTGCAGCATCGGCGGCATGGCGGTCGCGGTGGCACCCCACGCCACAACCGCGAGGACCCCCACCAACATCGAAACCGTCGTAATGCGGCCGTTCAGCGCCAGGCCGGCCAGAACAGTGAACACCAGGGTCAGACCCGCCAGGCATCCGGCGACGGCGGCCTTGGGATTGCGGTCCCCGGGCCGCGCCAACAGCGCCATGGCGGACAGACCGGCGATGCCGTAGGCGGCCAGCAGCCAGGCCAGGCTGGGACCGCCGACACCGACCACATCACGGATGATCACGACGATGAAGGTGTAGGAGATGAAGTGTCCGGTCACCCCTACCAGGGTCAGCACACACATCGTGAGTAGACGCCGGTTGCGGTGGTGCCAGACCCGCCCGGGGGCCGCCGGGTCGTCGCCTGCCGACAACGCCATCAACGGAAGTGTCAGCCGGGCCGCCACCAGGACAACAGCGGCAGCCACGGTGATCGCCACCACCGCCATCCGCCATCCCCACAGTTCACTCAGTGCCGCCGTCAGTGGGCTGCCCACCACCAGCGCCAGCCCGGTACCGACGTAGACGGCCATCGTCGCTCGGGCCGCATGGGTGGCGGGGACCAGCCGGGTGCCGATCGGGGCGACGACCGACCACATCAGGCCATGGGTCAGAGCGCACAGCACCCGGCCGAGTGCGAGTACGGCGAACGTCGGCGCGCACGCCGAGATCAACTGCGAGACGGTGAGCGCAGCCAGGGTGAACAGCAGAGTCCGGCGGCGCGGCCAGTGCGATGTGAGACGCACCAGCGGAACGGTGGCGACGGCCGCCACCAGGGCGTAGCTGGCCAACAGCGTGCCGACCATGGCCTCGCTCACACCCAGATCGGCGGCAATGACCGGCAGGGCGCCCACCGGCATGATCTCCGCGGTCACGTAGACGAAGGCGGCGGCGGCCAGCACGGCCAGCGCGAGCGCGACCCGTGGTGTCCAGGGGCCGGAGCGCGGCGGTGCGGAAACGTCGAGTGTCATAGATCCGGAGGGCAGGAGCGAAGCGACCCGGGATTGAGCCTTGCCGAATGCGGCACCACCAACGTTATCGGCAACACCGGGTGCCCATCACCCCCCGACGCGCCGGTAAGTCCGGTTCGAGACCGGCCCGAGACCGGCTAGGACCGCACCAGCCGGGCGATCGCGGCCC
>DAIPYT010000049.1:10456-22129 GCA_036782595.1 Mycobacterium sp.
CGGCCCATTCGCCGCTCCCGCCCGACTAGGACCGCACCAGCCGGGCGATCGCGGCCCCGGCCCATTCGCCGCTCCCGCCCGACTAGGACCGCACCAGCCGGGCGATCGCGGCGGAAGCCTCAGCGAGCTTCTTGTCGGCTTCCTCGCCCCCGGCCGCCACCGCGTGGCTGACGCAGTGGTTCAGATGCTCGTCGAGCAGGCCGAGTGCCACCGACTGCAGAGCGCTGTTGATCGCGCTGATCTGAGTGAGGATGTCGATGCAGTACTTCTCGTCGTCGATCATCTTGGCGATACCACGCACCTGACCCTCAATGCGCCGGAGCCGCTTGGCGTAGTTGTCCTTGCTGGCCGAATAGCCCTGAGTCTCGGACATCTATCCGCCCTGGACTCCGGCCAACATCGTGTTCATCTGTCCGATCTCGGCCTGTTGTGCCGAGACGATGTTCTTGGCGAGGGCGACCATCTCGGCATTCTCGCCGTCCTTGATCTCGACATCGGCCATCGCGATCGCGCCCTGATGGTGGCTGATCATCGACTTCAGCCACAGGGCGTCGAACTCCGGGCCCTTCAAGGCTTCGAGTTTGATCATCGTCGAGTCATCGACCATTCCCTGCATCGTCATTCCGGCATGGCCACTGCCGTGTGCCATCTCGTCGGGGTTTACCCCCCACTGCTTCAGCGCGGCGCGCATGGTGTCGATCTCGGGCTGCTGCTGCGCGGAGATCGCACCGGCGAGCTTGACCACGGCCGGGTTGGTCGACCGGTCCGGAACCAGGGTGGCAAGTTCGACCGCCTGCTGATGATGCGGGATCATCATCTGCGCGAACATCACGTCATCGGTGTCATGGGCTGCCTGCGCGCCGGCAACGGTCGAAGTCTGGGCGCTGTTGTCCTCTTTGGTGGCGGTGCTGCAGGAGGACAGAGCGACGATGGCGGCGGCGCCGGCCAACGCGGCTGTGATGCGAATGCGAATGGTGTTCATACCATCACCGTACCATATACCCCATGGGGGTATTACCCGGGATTTTGGAGACCACCACGAGCAGTTCATACTTGTCGCGTGAGCGACACTCCTGATCTCAAACCCCGCAGCCGCGACGTCACCGACGGCCTGGAGAAGGCCGCCGCGCGCGGAATGCTGCGCGCGGTCGGCATGGGCGACGAGGACTTCGCCAAACCTCAGATCGGGGTGGCGTCGTCGTGGAACGAGATCACCCCGTGCAATCTCTCACTCGACCGGCTGTCGAACGCGGTCAAAGAGGGCGTGTTCGAGGCCGGCGGCTTCCCGATGAAGTTCGGCACCATCTCGGTCTCCGACGGCATCGCGATGGGGCATGAGGGCATGCACTTCTCCCTGGTGTCGCGCGAGATCATCGCCGACAGCGTGGAAACCGTCATGATGGCCGAACGGCTTGACGGCTCAGTGCTGCTCGCCGGTTGCGACAAGTCGCTGCCCGGCATGTTGATGGCCGCCGCGCGCCTGGACCTGGCCGCGGTGTTCCTCTATGCCGGCTCGATCCTGCCGGGATGGGCCAAGATGTCCGACGGCACCGAGCGCGAGGTCACCATCATCGACGCCTTCGAGGCGGTCGGCGCGTGTGCACGGGGCCTGATGTCCCGCGAAGACGTCGACGCCATCGAGCGGGCGATCTGCCCCGGCGAAGGCGCCTGCGGTGGGATGTACACCGCCAACACCATGGCCAGCGCCGCCGAGGCCCTCGGCATGTCGCTGCCCGGCAGCGCCGCGCCGCCGGCCACCGACCGCCGCCGCGACGGGTACGCCCGCCGCAGCGGCATCGCCGTCGTCGAACTGCTGCGCCGCGGCATCACCGCCCGCGACATCCTGACCAAGGAGGCCTTCGAGAACGCCATCGCGGTGGTGATGGCCTTCGGCGGGTCCACCAACGCGGTCCTGCACCTGCTGGCCATCGCCCACGAGGCCCAGGTCGAGCTTTCGCTGGCGGACTTCACCCGCGTCGGCGCCAGGGTGCCGCACCTGGCCGACGTCAAGCCGTTCGGCACGAACGTGATGACCGACGTCGACCGCATCGGCGGCGTGCCGGTGATCATGAAGGCACTGCTGGATGCCGGTCTGCTGCACGGCGACGCCCTGACCGTGACCGGAAAGACCATGGCGGAGAACCTCGCCCACATCAATCCGCCGGATCTCGACGGCAAGGTGCTGCGCGCGATGGACAACCCGATCCATCCGACCGGCGGGATCACGATCCTGCACGGCTCGCTGGCCCCGGAGGGTGCGGTGGTCAAGTCCGCCGGCTTCGACGCGACCGTGTTCGAAGGCACCGCAAGGGTTTTCGACGGCGAGCGGGCGGCCATGGACGCCTTGGAGGACGGCACGATCGCCGCCGGCGACGTCGTGGTGATCCGGTATGAGGGCCCCAAGGGCGGCCCGGGTATGCGCGAGATGCTGGCCATCACCGGCGCGATCAAGGGCGCCGGCCTGGGCAAGGACGTGCTGCTGCTGACCGACGGCCGGTTCTCCGGCGGCACCACCGGCCTGTGTGTGGGGCACGTGGCCCCCGAAGCGGTCGACGCCGGGCCGATCGCCTTCCTGCGCGACGGCGACCGGATCCGTCTCGACGTCGCCAATCAGACCCTCGACGTTCTCGTCGACGAAGCCGAATTGGCCTCGCGCGGCGAGGGTTTCACTCCCCCGCCGCCCCGCTACACCTCTGGCGTGCTGGCCAAATACCGCAAGTTGGTCGGCTCGGCCGCCAATGGCGCGGTCTGCGACTGAAGAGTTACTCGGCGGGCGAATCGCCACCGTGACGTCGGTGCCGGCCACCGTGGTGAACTGGCTTGCCTGGCAACAGGACGCTCCTGGCTCGACTTTCAACCTTTCTCGGGAGAAATAGCAAACAACGCGTTCGGTGGGAAGTTTTACCCCCTTGCCAGTCATCCACAATCCGCGCAGAGTGACAGCGTGAGTCGCACCGCGCTTCGTATCTGTCCACTCTGTGAGGCCACCTGCGGGTTGGTGCTGACCGTCGAAGAAGGCCGGGTGACCGCGGCCCGCGGTGATCGCGACGATGTGTTCAGTCACGGCTACATCTGCCCGAAGGGCGCGAGCTTCGCCGAATTGGACAACGACCCGGACCGGTTGCGGGCTCCACTGGTGCGTCGCGACGGTGAACTGGTGGAGGCCGGCTGGGACGAAGCGCTCCGAGTCGCGGCCGAAGGGTTGAACCGGGTGCAGGCCGACCCGGGCGCCTCGGTCGGCGTTTACCTCGGTAACCCCAATGCCCATACCGTCGCCGGCGGCCTGTACGCACCGCAGTTGGTGCGTGCGCTGAAGACCCGGCAGGTGTTCTCCGCCAGCACGCTCGACCAGATGCCCAAGCATGTGGCATGCGGTTACCTGTTCGGCAACCCGTTGGCGTTCACCATTCCCGACCTCGACCGCACCGACCACCTGGTCATCATCGGCGCGAATCCTCTTGTTTCGAACGGAAGTGTTACCACCGCAGCTGATTTCGGTGGAAAACTCAAGGCCCTGAAGCGCCGCGGCGGCCGGCTCACCGTTATCGACCCGAACCGCACCCGCACCGCCGAGATGGCCGACCGGCACATCGCCCCGCGGCCCGGTACCGACGCCGCGCTGCTTTTCGCGGTGGTCAACGTGCTCTTCGACACCGATCTCGTCGACCCTGATCTCGGCGGCCTGGCAGAGTTCGTCACCGGAACCGAGCAGGTTCGTGCCGTGGCGCTGGAGTTCCCGCCTGAAGCGGTGGCCGAACACTGCGGGGTGCCGGCTGATCAGATCCGCGAACTGGCGCGCGACATCGCGGCCGGCCCGCGATCGGCGGTGTACGGCCGCATCGGAACCTCGACAGTCCGGTTCGGCACGCTCACCAGTTGGCTTGTCGATGTGGTCAATGTGCTCACCGGGAACCTCGACCGGCCCGGCGGCGTGATGTTCTCCACTTCCCCGATCGGCACCGCCCCGCGGCCGGCCCGCCCCGGCCGCGGCTTCTCAACCGGCCGTTGGCACAGCAGGGTTTCCGGCCACCCCGAGGTGCTCTCCGAACTTCCCACGCCGCTGCTTCCAGAGGAGATCGAAACCGCCGGGGACGGACAGATCCGGGCGCTGGTGACGATCGCCGGCAACCCGGTGCTGTCCGCGCCAGACGGCGATCGCCTGTCGGCGGCGCTGGACAGCCTGGAGTTCATGGTGTCCATCGATCCCTACCTCAACGAGACCAGCTGCCACGCCGACGTCATCCTGCCGCCCCCTCCCCCGTCGCATTCCCCGCACTTCGACGTGGCACTGTCCGCCGTCGCCGTCCGCGGTAACGCCCGCTACTCTCCGCCGGTGTTCGACCTCCCGGAGGGCACACCCGACGAGGTACACATCATCTGCCGACTGGCGTTGGGGCTCCTGGGGGTCGGTACCGATGCGGATCCGGGCCTTGTCGATGACCAGATCATTGCGGTCGTCCTGGGCAAGGAGGTCGCGGACCCGGACTCCCCGGTCGCCGGGCGCACCGTCGAAGCACTCGTCGCGATGCTGCCCGAGGGTCCGGGCTACGAGCGGCGGCTGGACATGATGCTGCGGCTCGGCCCGTTCGGCGACGCGTTCGGCGGTAAACCTGACGGCCTGACGCTGCAGCGACTCAAGGACAACCCGCACGGCATCGATCTGGGCCCGCTCACCCCTCGGATACCCGAGGTTCTCCGAACCGCTTCCGGGAAGGTGGAATTGGCGCCGGGTCCCGTCCTGGCCGACGTCCCTCGCCTGCTCGAGTCACTTGGTTGCGCGACGGACGGCTTCCTGCTCATCGGCCGGCGGCACCTACGGTCCAACAACAGCTGGATGCACAACCTGCCCGCACTTGCCGGCGGCACCAACCGGTGCACTCTTCAGATACATCCCGATGACGCCGCCAAGCTGGGCCTCACTGACACCGCGGTGATCACCGGGCCGGCCGGCAAGCTGGAGGTGCCGGTGGAGATCACCGACGCCATCCGTCCCGGTGTGGTGTCGCTGCCGCACGGCTGGGGTCACACGGTCGCGGGCAGCCGGCTATCGGTGGCCGCCACCCAGCCCGGGGTCAATGCCAACAGTCTTCTGGACAGTTCCCTGATCGAGCCGCTGTCGGGCACCGCGGTGCTCAACGGTGTGCCGGTCGAGGTTATGGCTATCTGACCCGGGCGAGAACGAAGCCGTCCCAGCCTTTGGCACCCACGGTTTGGATGGCAGCGGCCTCCAAACGCGGGTTTCCTGCGACCATGTCGAGCATCGCGCGGACACCGTGGGCCTGATGGTCCTCGTCGGCGGGAGACAGGATGCGGCCGGAGCGAACCGCATTGTCGACGACGATCACCGTTCCGGGCCGACCGAGTCTGACGGCGTGCTCGACATAGGCGGTGTTGTTCTCCTTATCGGCGTCGATGAACACCAGGTCGAAGTCTCCGGCCAGAGTGGGCAGTGTGTCCAGTGCAGGCCCGACGACGACGTCCACCCGGTCGATCAGGCCGGCGCGCTGGAGATTTCGCCTCGCCAACTCGGCATGCCGGGGGTTGTACTCCAGCGTCACCACACTGCCCTCGGCTCCCACTCCGCGGGCCAGGCAGATGGTGCTGAAACCCGCCAATGTCCCGATCTCCAAGACTCGGCGTGCACCGCTGATCTGGACCAGGAGGTAGAGCAGTCGGGCGCTCTGCGCGGACACCTCGATGGGCGGCAGGCCGGCCGCCTGCGAATCGGCGAGGGCCGCACCGAGCGCGGCATCATCGCCCACGAGCAGACGGTCCAGCAGATCCTCGACCGGGAGCCATTGCTGCGGACCGATTGAGTCGTCCATTCAGCGCACACCTTCCTTCGCGTACACCACTCTTAACACGTGGCCGACTTCCGGACCCATGACTGCTGACGCCAGTGCGCAGAACGTGGCGACGAAACCGGGTCCGTGCGCCGGTGCGTCCGGGTCGCAAAGATGATGGGCCACTTCGTGAAGGACCACCAGTTCGCGCATGGCCCAGTCCGCGCTGCGCCGGTCGGGCACCGCGATCACGCCGCCCCGCTCGTAGTGGGCGGCAGTGGCTGCGCGCCTCGCCCGGACGCTGACCGGTCCGGCCGCGCGACCGATCCCGGCTACGGAGGGCAGCGCCAGGACGTCATCGACATATCGCTGGACGGACTCCACCGACGCGAAGCGCGCCTCCGGTGGCAGCGTGATATTGGCACCGAAGAAATCGACAGATAGCGAATTGTGTTGGGCCGCGCGGTCGAAAAGCGTTCGGACGAATTGCTCAGCGGCATACACCCGGGATCGCTGACTGTCCCGGGAGCTCACCTCGACAGCCGGGTCCGCGTTCCCGGCAACTCCGGACTAGCGCCCAACCGAGCGTTGCGACCAGCCCGGTCGCCGGCCCGACGAGCCGCGGATGAATAGCCGGCCGAGGAGCTACTGGCGCGCCACGTGCCCCGCGCTTTCGACTGGTTGCGGTAGTGGTCGCGCAATTCGACCTCTTTATTGCGTAACGCCAACGCGGTCCCCGGCACCGCATCGCGGGACTCGCATGCCTCACGCCTGGCCTCGTCACGAGCCTGGGACAGCCGCTGTCCGATCCGGGCTCCGAAGGCCAACTGGAAGTTCAAGCGGGCGGTGATGGTCGGCGTGGGTCGATGCTCGCCGGTGGCCAGATAGGCGTCGCAGGCCCGCACCATCTGCACCACCAGGCTTGCGTACAGGGCGTGGCTGGCGTCGATGTCCTCGGCGAATCCGTAGGCGTAGACGAAGGTCGAATTCGAGGCGACGTCGCAACGGACGTCGTTGGCTGCGGCGATCACGGCGAACAACTGCACATAGGTGCGCAGACCGCGGCTTCCCGGGTCACCGATGGTGATCGTTCGCGCAGTGGGCACCTGTGCGGCTGTACGGGTGGCCGAGTGCGCGCGGGCGACGGCGAGGTCGATCGATGTCGCCGTGGCCAGCCGTTGCGCGGCGGCCATGAACGCCTCCGCCTCGTGGGCGTTATCGGTGCCCTCCGCCTGCCGCAGTAGGGCCGCGATCCGGGCCAGCATTCTGTCGTCGGTCGTCATGGCGTCACTTAAGCACTACCTGCTGACGAATGTGTTCAACGCGTCGGTGAGCTGTGGACTCAGCGGCGCCTTCTTCGCGTAGTTCGCGACATTGTCGGTCGGATCGTCGCGCAGCACATGACTGACCCCCTTGAGGTCCACCCGGGTCAGCGCGGTGTGCTCCAACGCGCGTGCCAGTGGCGCAATGCCGGTACAGCTGGCCTGCGCGTCGGAGTCTGAGCAGGTGAGCAACACCGGTGTGCCGTCGGGGATTTCAGCGGCCAACTCAAGCGGGTCGATGGCGTCGGCCTCGACGACCGCTCTGATGTTGTTCGGGTTGACGATCGCGCTCAGGCCGTCGGGAAGTGCGGCCGGGACGGATCCCTCGGTTCGGATCTGTGCCACCGCGGCCTGCCAGGCGGCGAGCACTTTATCGGCCTGCTGCGCAGTCTTGGCGCCGCTGCGGACCGCCGCAGCGAGGTCGGCGTCGACCCGGCTGCTGATCAGGTCGAGGTAACGCGAACCGAGTGGTTGCAACAAGCCGAGCGAGTGGATCTTTGGCGCCCCGGGCGAGGTGTCATCGGCAAGGGCCATCGCATGGATGGTGCCCTCCCCCAACCCGTATACCGAGATCCGTTCGGTGCCGGACTGGCCTGCCAGGAACCGGACGGCGGCTTTGGCCCCGTCGGTGTAGACGGCACTGCCGACCTCGGACGGACGGTCGGCGTGTGGGCCGAGGCCGGTGGCACCCGTGCCGACCTTGTCGTAGCGCAGCGTCGCCACCCCGTGATCGGACAGGAACTCGGCCAACTGACGCATGTTGCCGATCGGGCCGGCGACGTTGTTGTCGCCGTTGCGGTCGGTGGCCCCGCTCTCGGAGATCAGCAGTGCAGCCGGACCTGCCGCCCCGGATGGATGCCGGTAGGTGCCATGCAGGGTCAGACCATCGGCGACAAAGGTGACCTCCTCATCTACCCATGTTGCCGGGGCCGCGGTGTCGCGCCCACAGCCGGTCAGTACGACAGCGCAGACCAGTGCCGCGGCGAACGGGCGGCGGATCACAACCTGGCCTGGATCCAGCTGACGACGTCATCGAGCACCCGATCACGCTCGGGTTCGTTGAACACCTCGTGATAGAGGTCGGGATAGACCTTCAGTTCGACGTCGCGCGAACCGACATGCTCGACTAGCCGGCGGCTGCCGTTGGCGGAGACCAGGCGGTCTTCTTCACCGTGCACCACCAGCAGCGGAGCGGTGATGCCGGGCGCGAGCGCAGACATCTTCTCGCCGACGATCAGCAGCGCCTTGCCGATCCCGGCAGGCACTTTGCCGCGGTATACCAGCGGGTCGGCCTTGTAGTCGGCAACCACCTCCGGGTCGCGGGACACCGCGTCGGCGTCAATGGCCTCGATGGGCAGGTTGGGGAAGATCGAGCCGATCGCCTTGCCGATGACGGCCTTGGCCTTGGACACTCCGGTGTGTGCGGCGATCGCCGGTCCGGACAGCACCATCAGGTCATAGTCGTCCGCGTGCGCAACCCCATAGGCGAACACGATGCCGCCGCCCATGCTGTGCCCGAGGACGATCACCTTGAGGTCCGGATTCTCCTCGCGGGCGATCCTGACCAGTTCGCGGTAGTCGGACACAAACTCATCCATGTGCCGGACCCGGACCCGCTTTCCGCCGGCCCGGCCGTGGCCGCGATGGTCCAGCGCGTAGGTCGCCAGCCCGGCCTCGCCGAACCGTTGCGCCACGTGGTCATAGCGGCGGGCGTGCTCGCCGTAGCCGTGCGCGAGCACGACCACGGCCCGTACGTCACCCTTCGGCCTCCACACGTCGTAGACGATCGGAATCCCGCCGTGCCCGGGGAATGTCCGCTCCATCCGTTCTGCCATTCGGCCAGCGTAGCGGCCGTCGCGACAGCTGCTACTTCACCGCCGAGGTCAGCCGCCGTGATCCTTCCGATTTCCGCTGTTCGCCGCCCTGTTACTAATGTTGACACTGTTACTGATGTGGCTATCGTTGGACCAGCTGACAACCCGACGAAAGGCCCGACGAACCAATGCGCCGGATCAGGCGAGTCTGCGCAGCCGCGGTCTGCGTGCTGCTCACGTGGACGTCCGCGCCGACGGCATCAGCGGCGGCGCGGGACCAGCTCGCACAGGCGATCTCGACAACCCGCGGCAGTTATCTGGTCTACAACTTCGGCCCCAGTTTCCCGGCCCCGATGCTCAACGCGGCGGGCAACTGGTACGAGTTGGCCAACGGCGGCCGGTTGATGATCGTCAAGGCCGCCTCACAGCGGCTATCGCCGCATCTACTGGTCGACACCCATCAGGGCTACCAAGCTCGCTGTGAGCGCACTCCCGGCGCCCGAACCCGGGAAGGGCTTGTCCAGGCTGCGGAGACATACTCGCCGGTCCAGGCCTGGCAGGTCCTCGGCCGGCCGACCATCGCCGTCAACGCCAATTTCTTCGATGTCCGTCCCCAGGTTGGCGGTTCCTGGAAGACCACCGGGTGCAGTTCGCCGTTGGGTACCTACGTGGACAACACCGGCGATCAGGGACGGGCGAACATGGCGGTGACCGGAACCCTGGCCTACGCCGGCAAGCAGGCCCTCTCCGGTGGCGACGAAGTCTGGACGGCTTTGACGACGTTGATCCTGCCGGTGCGCGGAGCGCCGTATCTGATCACGCCGAAGGATGCCCGCGACTACGACGTCGCATCGCCGGTGATCGCTTCGCTGATCGAGAGCGGCACCCGGTTCGTCGCCGTCGCCGGGTTGAAGTTGCTGGCGCCGGGAGACACCGGGCAACTCAACGACCCGGGGCCTAGCGCGGCTAGGACCGCCTTGGCGTACGCCAAGGACAAGGACGAGATGTACGTCTTCCAGGGCGGGAGCTACACCCCGGATCAGGTGCAGGATCTGTTCCGCGGACTGGGCAGTGACAGCGCGGTCCTGCTCGATGGTGGCGGTTCCTCATCGATCGTCCTGAGTCGTGACACCGGTGGGATGTGGGCCGGCGCCGGGTCGCCGCGTGGTTCCTGCGACACCACGGAGGTGCTCTGCGACGCCAGGGAGCGAGCGCTGCCCGGGTGGCTGGCCTTCGACTGAAGCTACATACCGATCTTGGGTGACAGGTCCAGCGAGGTGACGGTGGTCATCTTGGTGACCCGCCAGTCCCGCCCGTAGCGCTTCATCTCCAGCCGGTAGGACAGATACTTCATCGCCGGGATGTTGTTGTTCTGCGGGGTCGTCGATGTCGTGTTGGTGTAGACGATCGCCGTTGCCTCGGTGGGTTGCGGTTCGCCGCGCAGCGATTCCACCCCGGCGCCAACCACTTTCGTGGCGCTGGTGACCTTGGCCTGCTTGTTGGTGGGCGCGATGGCGTCGACGTACTTGCGGTACTGCTCCTCGAAGTCGCCGCCGAGATACTTCGCCGAGCGGTCGGACAGCCGGTCCATATCCTCAGGTGTGTAGCTCCACAGGGCGGTGATCGCGTCGGCCGCCGTCCGGGCGATCTTGAGCTTCGTGGTGACCATTGCCCGGTCCATCAGGTACGGCTGGACAGCCGCCCCTGCGAAGCCACCGGCAAGCACAAAGCCGGCCACTGAGGCGGCAGCAACCGCTTTTCGATTGCGCGCCAACCACGTTCGAAAAGCCGGCGGCTTGGCCTCGGCCGGCGACGTCTCTTCGCTGGACGTCTCTTCGCTGGACGTCTCTTCGCTTGACGTCTCTTCGATTGACGTCTCTTCACCGACGTCGGTCGTCTCCGCCGATTCAGCTGTCTCCGGGTCGCTCACAGCACCTGGATCAGGTCGCTGACCTTCCACTGGTCCCCTTCCTTGATCGCCGTGACCTCCCAGCGACTACCGCTGTCGATCTTCGTTCCGTCGGGCAGTTTCGTGGCCATGCTTGCGACCGCGATGACACTGGCGCTGCCGTCGGGGTTCCACCGCTCGATACCGACATCCTGGACAGTGCCGAATCCGGGTTCGGACTGCGCGACCTGCAGGACGACCTCGTTCATCCGGTCCGAATACATCTTGGCGAAGTTGCCGGTTCCCAATGCCAGGACCTTCTCGGCATAGGCATTGGCGTTGAACGGATCCGGCGACGTGTACTGGGTGATGAACGTCCGCACCGAGTCCTGCACAGCCGCTTCGTTGATCTGGGTGCGTCGGGTCGATTGATGTTCGGAGAACACCACGAGACTTGTCGCCAGCGCCGCGAGGATCAACGCCGCGGCGATGGCGCCCACCAACCGGAGTCCCTTGCGGCGGGGTTGCGATCCGGGTGGGCGCAGCCAGTCGCCGGAAAGCGACCCGACCCTGCGCCGCGGGCTCATCGACCGCCCTCTTTCGGTTTGGGTGCAGGCTCTTTCGGTTCCGGTGCTGGCTCAGCAGGCTTGGGCGCTGGAGCAGCAGGCTTCGGCGGCGCCAGCACCGCGAGATTGGACAGTTTCCAGTCTCGGCCGGCCTTCTCGAATTCCGCCCGCACCGAGGCGGTGACGAAGCGCTGATCGGGTGGCGCTCCGCGCTGGCCCTGCAGCAACAACAACATGGCGGCGTTTCGGTCCGAGGACGAGATCACCGCGCTGTTGCTCACCCAGTAGTCATTGTCGACC
>DAIPYT010000050.1:0-10699 GCA_036782595.1 Mycobacterium sp.
CTCCGCGAACCAGTGCCTTAGTGAAGTTCCACATGTCGAAGTAGTCGCGCCACAGCGTGATTCGGCTATCGTGGACCTCGAAGACGCCGCATACCCAGAACTGCAGTCGCAGCGGGCCGAACTGTAGGACGTCGGTGCGTTCGGTGAGCACCGAGGAGCCGTTGACCGCGATGCGGTGGATCTTCACCTCGAAGCCGGCCCGGCCTTCCATGGCGCGGAACAGCTTCATGGCCCGCGCCCGGCCGCGGATGGTGGGGAACCCGACGTTCTGGTAAACCAGGTTGTCGTCGAGGACCGCTCCGGCGCCATCGGCGTCCATGTTTTGCAGGCTGCTGAGCAGGACCTCGACGGTGTGCGCGTTGTCGATATCGGAACTCACGGTGGTCTGGTCGGTCATGCTGTCCAGCCTAGTCTCGGGCCATGTCCTGCGGATCGCCCGCCGAAGGGTTCAGATCGTCGCGTCCACGGCCTCGGCGATCGCGCCAGACGGCAATCGCGATCAGGGCTGCGCCGGCTACCCCGAAGAACCAGGAAAGCGGGATGGCCGCGAAGGGCTCGTGCAGCCAGCCGTTCTCATCGACACTGGAACCGATGAGACTGTAGGCCAACAGGATCGCAGCGGCCAGGCCAAGCAGTGCGAGGCCAGCGACAAGCAGGGGGCGGCGGCGCCACCGCTCAAATCCCGTCATTCTGCCCAGGGTAAACGCGTCTGCAAACCCAGCCCGCCTGCGCAGGCGTGAAACACTGTCTGCCGATGCGTGTCGTCGTAGTGGCCGGGCCCGAGGCCGGGCATGCCTTCCCGGCCCTGGCGTTGTGCTTGCGCCTGCGGCAGGCCGGCGAGGAACCGGTGTTGATGACCGGTCTCCGGTGGCTTGACTCCGCCCGCGGTGTCGGCGTTGAGGCCGTGGAACTGATGGGCCTTGACCCTGACGAGGGTGACGACGACACCGACGCCGGCGCCAAGATCCACCACCGGGCGGCCCGAATGGCTGTGCTCAACCTGCCGGAACTGAGGAGGCTTGAGCCTGACCTGGTGGTATCGGACGTGATCACCGTCTGCGGTGGCATGGCCGCAGAACTTCTCGGTCTGCCGTGGGTCGAACTGACTCCCCATCCGCTCTACCTGCCGTCCAGAGGACTTCCGCCGATCGGCAGCGGCCTGGCGCCCGGGACCGGGGTCTCAGGCCGGTTGCGTGACACCGTCATGCGGGCCTTCACAGCACGATCGATCCGAACCGGCGACCAACAGCGCAGCGCCGCACGCGCCGGCATCGGACTACCTGCGCGCGACCCTGGTCCGCGCCGCCGTCTCATCGCCACCCTGCCGGCGCTGGAGGTGCCCCGGCCGGACTGGCCGCGTGAGGCCGTCGTCGTCGGTCCGCTGCACTTCGAGCCGACCGCCGCCGTGCTCGCCGTCCCACCCGGGGCCGGGCCGGTGGTGGTCGTGGCACCCTCGACGGCTGCCACCGGGGCCACTGGGCTCGTCGAGTTGGCGCTCGAGCACCTTGTGCCCGGAGGGACCCTGCCGCCGGGTTCCCGGCTGGTGGTGTCCCAGCTGGCAGGGGACGATCTTGAGGTGCCGCCGTGGGCGACGGTCGGCCTGGGCCGCCAGGACGATCTCCTGCGCCGGGCCGACGTGGTGGTCTGCGGTGGTGGCCATGGCATGTTGTCCAAGGCACTATTGGCGGGTGTCCCGGTAGTCGTCGCGCCGGGCGGGGGAGACCAGTGGGAGTTGGCGAATCGCGTTGTGCGACAGGGCAGTGGGCGACTGGTGCGGCCCTTGACCGGCGCGGCGCTGGCCGCTGAGGTCGCTGAGGTGCTGTCGGACCCCCGCTATCGGGAGGCTGCCCGGCGAGCGGGGGAGAGTGTCGCTGCGGTGACCGATCCGGTACGGGTGTGCCAGGATGCGACTCGGTAAGTTGGTGGCCGTGCGGCTGACCGAATTCCATGAACTCGTTGAGGACCAGTTCGGTTCAGTGCGGGGTTCCTCGCTGCTGGTGGACCACGTACTGACCCGTCTGGGCGGCCGCACCGCCGCGCAGGCCATCGAGGCCGGTGTCGAACCCCGTGATGTGTGGCGGGCGTTGTGCGCCGACTTCGACGTGCCCCGCGAGCAGTGGTAGCGCTGGGACGCTCCCAAACGACACGCCGTGCGCCACACTTGCCATCGAACACATGTTCGTTACTCTGGGTGATGTTCGACGGAATTGTCGCTAGCCGATTTGTCAGGGTTTTTGTCAGGGTTTTTGTCAGAGTTTTTGTCAGAGGCCCGCTCTAACGTCTCGGCTAACCGACCAACACCGGTCAGCCGAACACCACAGAACGGAGACATCCATGGCCCCGCAAGCCCTTGATCGCGAGAAGGCTCTCGCACTCGCGATGGCGCAGATCGAGAAGAACCACGGCAAGGGCGCGGTGATGCGCCTCGGTGACGAGGTTCGCCAGCCCATCGCGGTCATCCCGACCGGCTCCATCGCCCTGGACGTGGCGCTGGGCATCGGTGGCCTGCCCCGCGGGCGGGTCGTCGAGATCTACGGCCCGGAGTCCTCGGGCAAGACCACCGTCGCCCTGCACGCGGTGGCCAACGCCCAGGCCGCAGGCGGTATCGCTGCCTTCATCGACGCCGAGCACGCCCTGGACCCCGAGTACGCCAAGAGTCTCGGGGTGGACACCGACTCCCTGCTGGTGAGCCAGCCCGACACCGGCGAGCAGGCACTGGAGATCGCCGACATGCTGGTGCGCTCCGGAGCGATCGACATCCTTGTGATCGACTCGGTGGCCGCACTGGTGCCACGCGCCGAGATCGAGGGCGAAATGGGTGACAGCCACGTCGGCCTGCAGGCCAGACTGATGAGCCAGGCGCTGCGCAAGATGACCGGCGCACTGAATAATTCGGGCACCACCGCGATCTTCATCAATCAGCTCCGCGAGAAGATCGGCGTGATGTTCGGCTCGCCCGAAACCACCACGGGCGGCAAGGCGCTGAAGTTCTACGCCTCGGTGCGTCTGGATGTCCGGCGTATCGAGACGCTCAAGGACGGCACCGACGCGGTCGGTAACCGCACCCGTGTCAAGGTGGTCAAGAACAAGGTCTCCCCGCCGTTCAAGCAGGCCGAGTTCGACATCCTCTATGGCAAAGGCATCAGCCGCGAGGGTTCGCTGATCGACATGGGCGTCGATCAGGGCTTCATCCGCAAGTCGGGGTCCTGGTTCACCTATGAGGGTGAGCAGCTGGGTCAGGGTAAGGAGAACGCCCGCAACTTCCTGCTGGAGAACCCGGATGTCGGCAACGAGATCGAGAAGAAGATTAAAGAGAAGCTCGGTATCGGAGCCGTGATGACCGATGAGCTCGTCGATGATGTCCTGCCCGCCCCCGTCGATTTCTAGCGCGGCGACTTCTAAAGCCTCGACATCTGAGGTCCGCGAGGAGCAGGCGCACGCCTTGTGTTTGCGCCTGCTCACCGCTCGGGCGCGAACCCGCGCGGAGCTCGCCGCCCAGATGGCCAAACGCGGCTATCCCGCTGAGGCCGCCCAGGCGGTGCTTGAGCGTTTGGAGGCCGTCGGCCTCATCGACGACGAGGACTTCGCCGAGCAGTGGGTGCGTTCACGACAGGCAGGCGCCGGAAAAGGTAAGCGCGCCTTGGCTGCCGAACTTCGGACCAAGGGTCTCGATGACGAGTTGATCGCCTCTGCGTTGGAGGGAATCGACGCCGACGCTGAACGGGGTCGTGCTGAACAGTTGGTGCAGCGCCGGCTTCGGCGCGAGACGCTCGGTACCGGCGACGATCTGAAAGTGACCCGACGACTGGTCGGGATGTTGGCGCGCCGCGGTTACAGCCAGAGTATGGCCGTCGCGGTGGTCACCGATGCGGTGGCCGCGGAACTGGAGCGTCGTCGGGTTTAGGCTCTGGCCATGCGGATCTCGGTGAAACTTGCGCCGACCTTCCCGTACCCCGAACTCGATCGGTTCTGGCGCGAGGCCGACGATCTCGGGTTCGAAGCAGTCTGGAACTACGACCACTTCTACGGGCTCGTCAAGAACGAGACACCCACCTTTGAGGGCTGGACGACCCTGGCCGCCATGGGTGTGGTGGTGCGGCGCGCCCGGGTCGGCTGCATGGTCACCGGGTGACCTACCGGAATCCAGCGATCCTGGCCAAGATGGCCGTCACCGTGGATCACATCACCGGCGGACGAATGAATTTCGGGATTGGGGCCGGCTGGCACGAGGACGAGCACCGTGGTTACGGAATCGACTTTCCAGGTCCCGGTGCGCGAGTGGAGATGCTCGAGGAGGCGCTGACGGTGATCAGGCGGCTGTGGACCGAGGAATCGGTCAACTTCGCCGGCCGGTTCTTCACCCTCAACGACGCTCTGTGCGAACCCAAACCCGTGCAGCGTCCGCACCCGCCGATCGTCATCGGCGGTTCAAAACCGCGGGGCCCGCTGCCACTCCTTGCGCGCTGCGCGGCGCTGTAGTCAGTCGCCCGGCTCCAGCAGCGGGTTGGTGGCCTCCAGCGGTTCCGGCGCCCGCTTGGATCGGCGCAGTCGACGCTCCATCCGGCCGGCTGCCGCTGAGAGGGTGAAGTTCAGGGCGATCATCAACACGGCGATCACGATCAGCGCGGGCACATAGTTGCCGTAGGTGGACCCGATCACCGTGCCCTGGCGGACCATCTCCAGGAAGGTGATCTGATAGCCGATCGCGGTGTCCTTGAGTACCACCACCAGCTGCGACACCAGCACCGGCAGCATGGACGTGATCGCCTGTGGCAGTAGCACCGAGCGCATGGTCTGGCCCCAGGTGAGACCGAGCGCGGCAGCTGCTTCGCTCTGCCCGCGGGGAAGTGAGCCCACCCCGGATCGCACGATCTCGGCGATCACCGCGCCGTTGTACAGCGTCAACCCCGTCACGACGCCCGCCAGCGCCAATTGCTTGGACGGGAAGACGTCGTAGAGCGCGTAGAGGAAGTACGCGAAGATCATCATGATCAGCACCGGCACGGCGCGAAAGAACTCGACGATCACCGCGCACGGGACCCGGATCGCTCGGACCGGCGAAAGCCTGCCCACGCCGAGGGCGAACCCGAGGATCCCGGCCAGCACGATCGATAGCGCGGCGGCGGTCAGAGTGCCCGCAATGCCCGGCAGCACATAGGTTTTCCACAGATCGCCGGTGAGGAACGGCCGCCACTTCGCGGCTGTCAGCTGACCCTTGTCGGCCAGCCTGGCGATGATCGCCCCGATGATCACGACGGCCAACGTCACCGTCACCCCGGAGATGATCCGGTTGCGTACCCGGGCGCGCGGGCCCGGCGCATCGAAGAGGACTGAACTCATTAGATCTGTCCGTTCTTCGCGCAAGCGCTCATCACCGCACCACCGCCCAACGTTTGCCCAGCCACCCGAACAGCAGTCCCAGCGGCAACGTCAGCAGTAGGAACCCGAAGGCGAAGATGCTGCCCACCACAAGAAGTGCTGCGGTGTTCTCGATCATCTCCTTCATCAGGAGGGCGGCCTCCGCCACGCCGATGGCCGAGGCGATCGTGGTGTTCTTGGTCAGCGCGATGAACACCGAACCGAGGGGGATCAGTACGGCGCGGAAAGCCTGGGGTAGCAGGATGATCCGTAGGTTCTGCCCGAACGTCAGTCCCAGGGACCGGGCCGCCTCAGCCTGACCCACCGGCACGGTGTTCACCCCCGAGCGCACCGTCTCACAGACGAACGCCGCGGTGTAGACCGACAACCCCAGCACGGCCAGCCGAAAGTTGCTGTCGGTGATCGAGGTCGGCGACTTCGCGTCGGCCAGGGTGATCCCCAGCGTCTGCGCCAGGCCGAACGAGCAGAACAGGATGATCAGCGTCAACGGGGTGTTGCGGACGATGTTGACGTAGGACGTTCCCAGCCAGTTGAGCATCGGGACCGGGGAGAGGCGCATCGCCGCCAGCAGTGTGCCGAGGATCAGCGCCCCGATCGCCGACAGCACCGTCAGTTTGACGGTGGTCCAGAACGCCTTGACGATCAGCCCGCCGTACTTGCCCAGGATGTCGACGTTCTCCGCCGATACTCCGTCGGCCGCGGTGTCCAGCGGCGGGGGAGGCGGGGCATTGACACCGGCCGGGCCGAGATTGCGGTCGAAGGCGGCCTTCCAGCTGCCGTCCTGCTGCATCTGCACAATCGCGTCGTTGATCTTCGTGCGGAGCTCCGGGTCCTCGCGCCGCAGGCCGATGCCGTAGTGCTCGACCGAGAACGGCTTGCCGATGATCTTGAACGTGCCGGGCGACTGCGCGGCGAACCCGGCCAGGATCACCTCGTCGGTGCTGACGGCGTCGATGGCGCCGTTGCGCAGCGCCTCGACGCAGGCCGAGTAGGTGTCGTACTGCTGAAGCTGAACCCCGGGATATTTGTCCTTGATGCGCTGGGCCGGGGTCGACCCCGACACCGAGCACAGCCGCTTGCCGTTCGCCAGCGCCTCCGGCCCGGTGATCTCGGTGTCACCCGCCCGCACCAGCAGGCTTTGCCCGGTATCCAGGTACGGCCCGGCGAAAGCGACTTTCTGTTTGCGGGCGTCGGTAATCGAGTAGGTCGCCACGATGTAGTCGACCTGGCCGTTCTGGATGAGCGTCTCGCGCTGCCCGGACGGCGATTCCTTCCATTCGATCTCGTCCGCGGCGTAACCGAGTTGCTCGGCGACATAGGTCGCCACGTCGACGTCGAAACCGGCCATCGAGCCGTCGGGCTTCTTCACCGCCAAGCCTGGCTGGTCGAACTTGGTGCCGATGGTGATCTTCTTGTCCGAGCCCCCGCAGCCCGCCAGCGCCAACATCACCAGGACGCCCAGCAGGGCGATCGCGAACAGGCGTCGGGGCAAGAGCCGAATCCGGGACATCGACCGCATGGGTGTTAGTGGCTCAGGATCTTGCCGAGGAAGTCGCGTGCGCGTGCCGACTTGGGACTTGAGAAGAAGTCGTCGGGCGTCGCGTCCTCGACGATGCTCCCGTCGGCCATGAAGACCACCCGGTTGGCGGCGCGGCGCGCGAAGCCCATCTCGTGGGTGACCACGACCATGGTCATGCCCTCGCCGGCCAGTGAGGTCATCACCGCGAGCACCTCGTTGACCATTTCCGGGTCCAGTGCGCTGGTCGGCTCGTCGAACAGCATCACCTTGGGTTGCATGGCCAGTGAGCGTGCGATGGCCACCCGCTGCTGCTGGCCACCGGAAAGCTGTGCCGGGTACTTCTCGGCCTGGCTGGCCACGCCCACCCGCTCGAGCAGCGACATCGCCCGCTCCCTGGCCTGCGCTTGTGCGACCTTGCGGACCTTGACCGGGGCGAGCATGACGTTTTCCAGGATGGTCTTGTGGGCGAAGAGGTTGAACGATTGAAAGACCATGCCGACGTCGGAGCGAAGCTGGGCCAGCTTGCGGCCTTCGGAGGGCAGCACCTCGCCGTCGATGGCGATGGTCCCGGAGTCGATGGCCTCCAGCCGGTTGATGGTGCGGCACAGCGTGGACTTGCCTGAGCCGGACGGGCCGAGCACCACAACCACCTGGCCCCGGTCGACCTCGAGATTGATGTCCTTGAGCACATGGTGGGTGCCGAAGTACTTGTTGAGGCCCTCGATCGAGATCATCGGGACCGTAGCGCCCACAGCCATGAGCAGACCATACCCAGGCCTTATCTGTTTTGTGCGGTGAAGCCCTCCGTACCATGAGTCCGGTGACCACGATGCTGCCCCGGGCGCGGACCTACCAGGTCCGGACTTACGGCTGTCAGATGAACGTGCACGATTCCGAGCGCCTGGCGGGTCTGTTGGAGGAGGCCGGCTATCTGCGGGCTCCGGAGGGAACTGACGCCGACGTGGTGGTGTTCAACACCTGCGCGGTGCGGGAGAACGCGGACAACAAGCTGTACGGCAACATCAGCCACCTGGCGCCGCGGAAACAGGCCGACCCGGACATGCAGATTGCCGTCGGGGGCTGCCTGGCTCAGAAGGATCGCGATGCCGTGCTGGCCAAGGCGCCGTGGGTGGACGTCGTCTTCGGCACCCACAACATCGGCTCGCTGCCGGTCCTGCTGGAGCGCGCGCGTCACAACCGCATGGCCCAGGTTGAGATCGCCGAGACGCTAAGGGAGTTCCCCTCCGCATTGCCGGCGGCACGTGAATCAGCCTATGCCGCATGGGTTTCGATTTCCGTGGGCTGTAACAACACCTGCACGTTCTGCATCGTTCCGTCGCTGCGCGGCCGGGAGGTCGATCGCAGCCCCGACGACATCCTGGCCGAGGTGCGTTCACTGGTCGACCAGGGTGTCCTCGAAGTCACTCTGCTTGGCCAGAATGTCAACGCCTACGGGGTGTCGTTCGCCCCCGGCGAGCGCGACCGAGGCGCATTCGCCTCGCTGCTGCGCGCCTGCGGCGATATCGAGGGCCTGGAGCGGGTCCGGTTCACCTCGCCGCACCCGGCGGAGTTCACCGATGACGTCATCGCGGCCATGGCGCAAACCTCCAACGTGTGCCCCGCCCTGCACATGCCGTTGCAGTCCGGATCCGACCGGGTGCTGCGGGCCATGCGCCGCTCCTACCGCGCCGAGAGATTCCTCGGCATCCTCGACCGGGTCCGCGAGGCGATGCCGCACGCGGCGATCACCACCGACATCATCGTCGGATTCCCCGGCGAGACCGAAGAGGACTTCGCCGCCACCCTGGATGTGGTCAGCAAGGCGCGATTCTCGGCTGCCTTCACCTTCCAGTACTCGCGGCGGCCGGGAACCCCGGCGGCCGACCTCAGCGACCAGCTTCCTAAAAGCGTTGTGCAAGAGAGGTATCAGCGGCTGATCGACCTGCAGGAGAGAATCTCACTGGAAGAGAACGCCGCGCTGGTCGGAAGTACGGTCGAGGTCCTGGTCGCGGCCGGGGAGGGCCGCAAGGATGCCGCCACCGCCCGAATGAGTGGACGTGCCCGCGACGGCCGACTGGTCCACTTCACCGCATCGCAGGACGGAATCAGACCGGGCGACGTCATCACGACCACTGTGAGCGCCGCAGCACCGCACCATCTGATCGCTGATTCCCCGTTGACATCACACCGCCGCACGCGGGCCGGTGATGCGCACGAGGCCGGCCGTCGCCCGCGCACCGTCGGTCTGGGGTTGCCGGCCATCGGAGCCCCGCCGGTCCATACCGACACCACGACAGGATGTGCCCGATGACCGATGAATTCGAGGCCTACAAAGCCGACCTCGAGGCGGCTGAACGGCGGGTTGCCGGCGAGATCGACCCCGGTGCAAGGGCTTTGGTGGTCGCCATCCTGGTCTTCGTACTGCTCGTGTCGTTCATCCTCCCGCACACCGGCGGCGCCCGCGGGGTCGACGTGCTGATGGGTGACGACAAGGCGATCAGCGTGGGTGTCGCGCTGCCGCACCGGTTGTTCTGCTGGTTCGCCCTGGTATTCGGGGTCGGGTTCTCGATGCTGGCCTTGGTGACCCGGCGCTGGACGCTCGCCTGGATCGCGCTGGCGGGCACTGCGGTCGCGATACCGCTGGGCATGCTCTCGGTGTGGTCGCGTCAAACCGCTGCTGCCGGTCATCCGGGCCCGGGCGTCGGGGTGATCCTGGGGTGGATCACGGTGATACTTCTGACCTTCCACTGGGCGCGGGTGGTGTGGACCCGCACCGCGGTGCAGTTGGCCGCCGAGACGCAACGCCGCCAAGAGGCCGCCCGGCGCGAGACCTCTTCGCTGCTGGACGGCCTGGAACCGCCCGAAGACCCTTCCCGCTAGCGCTTTTTCGCGACGGCCTGCGCCGCCGCGGTCGCCCATTCCCGCCACTGTGCGGCGCTGGCCCGGGCCTCCTCGGCCTCCCTGTCGCGGCCGGCCGCGGCGGCCTTTTCGGCTTGTCTTTCGAACTGCTCTGCCCGGGAACGGAACTGCTCGGCGCGAGCAAGGGCTTCCGGGTCGATCCGGCCGGCGTCGACGGCGTCGCGGACTTTCTTCTCCACCGCCCGCAGTCGCCGGTCGAGATCCGGCCCACTGTCGCGGGGGGTCTTGCCGATCGCATCCCACTTGTCGGTGATCGTGCGCAACGCGGCCTGGGCCGCCTTGCTATTGGACGCGTCGATCCTCTCGGCCTCGGCCAGCAGCTTCTCCTTCGCCTCGGCGTTGGCCTGGAACTCCGCGTCGCGTTCGGCATTGATCGCGTTGCGGGCGGCGAAGAACTTGTCCTGGGCGGCTTTGAACCGCTGCCACAGCGCCTCGTCGACATCCTTGGCGGTCCGTCCGGCCGCCTTCCACTCGTTGAGCAGATCGCGGAATTTGTTCGCCGTCGCCGCCCAATCGGTCGAGCCGGACAACTCCTCAGCGCGGGCGCACAGCCGCTCCTTGGCCTCCCGGGCTCCCGCGCGCTCCTTGTCGAGTTCGGAGAAGTGGGATCCGCGCCGGCGGTTGAACCCGTCGCGGGCCGCGGAGTACCGCTTCCACAACGCGTCGTCGGTCTTGCGGTCCAGCCCGGTGACCGTCCGCCACTCGTCGAGGATCGCGCGCATCCGGTCCCCGGCTGCCTTCCACTGGGTGGCGTTGGCCGCGAGGTCTTCGGCTTCGGCGGCCAGGGCCTCCTTGCGCGCGGTCTGCTCGGCGCGCAGTTCGTCACGGCGGGCGCGGTCAGCGGCGGCGGTCTCCGCGGCGTGATCGAGGATCGCCGCCAAC
>DAIPYT010000050.1:10709-12417 GCA_036782595.1 Mycobacterium sp.
CGCCAACCGCGCGGCCAGAGCATCGACATCCCCGAGAACGGCTGCGGTGGCGACGGTTTCGGCGAGTGCTGCCGCGGCAGCCTTGACCTTGCGGGCATCGGCGGTGCCTGAGGCGAGCCGGGTCTCCATCAGGGTGATCTCGGTGGCCAGATCGTCGAAACGCCGACCGAAGTGGGCGAATGCCGCGTCGGGCTCGCCTGCCTGCCAGGAGCCGACGACCCGCTCACCGGAGGAGGTGATCAGATACACCGTGCCGTCGTCGGCGACCCGGCCGAACCGTCGCGGGTCACTGACCGGGGGTGCGATGACCGTCTGGGTCGGCGGATGCGGCCGGGGCACCGGACGGGGCATCCCCGGTCGGGGACCGGGGACGGGTCCCGGGGCGGGGCGGGGGGACTCGTCGGCGTGCGCGTCGTCGATGGTCATGGCTCAACCTCACCTACCCTTCGCGCGGCGAACCGCGCACCTGCCGCGCGAAGCGGCTCCGCTGCATATGTGGCCGCCTGTTGCCCGGCGGCCACCTCGGTATTGAATCAGGTCGGTGCCGGGCGTGGGCCCGGGTTGGCATGCGTTTGAAAGGTGGCACCGGTGACCAAAGCCGATATTGCGGCCTTGTTGGCGCTCGGCGCTGCGTTCTTCATCGCCGTCGGCGATGTGATCCATCAACGGTCCGCCCACGATGTCACCGATGAGAAGGTCGGGCATCTGGAGCTGTTCAGCCGCCTGCTGCGCGATCGCGAGTGGTGGCTGGGCAGTGTGATCGCGGCGGTGGGTTTCGGCCTGCAGGCCGCCGCACTCGGACTGGGTTCGGTGCTGATGGTCCAGGCGCTGTTGGTGACGTCGCTGCTGTTTGCGCTGCCGCTCAATGCCCGCGCCACGCACCACCCGGTTTCCGTGGCCCAGTGGTCCTGGGCCGCGCTGCTGGCCGCGGCGGTCGCGGTGATCGTGACCGTCGGCAACCCGACGCCCGGGCATTCCCGGGCGGCCTTGGAGGTCTGGACGGGTGTGGTTGCCGTGCTGGGACCGGCCCTGGTGCTCTGCATCGTGGGTGCCCGGATGCTGGCCGGGCGGCCTACCGCCGCGGTGCTGCTGGGTGTGGTCTCCGGGGCGCTGTGGGGAGTATTCGCGGTTCTCACCAAGGCAGTGGTGGACCGCCTCGGGCACGGGGTGTGGGCGGTTCTGACCGCCCCTGAGCTGTATGTCTGGGCGGCGGTGGGTGTCGCGGCCACCGCGTGGCAGCAGTCCTCGTTCCGCGCCGGTTCGCTGGCGGCCTCGCTGCCGACCATGACGGTCGTCGAACCCCTCGTCGCCTCCGTCCTCGGTGTTCTGGTCCTGGGGGAGACGCTGCGGCCGGGGGATCGCGGCTGGGCACTGCTGGTCGCGGCGATCGCCGCCATGGTGGTGGCGACGGTCGCGTTGGCCCGCAGTGAGGCGACGCCCGCGGACCGCTAGCGTGGGGCTGTGCTGACGGCGATCGCTCTGACCCCCTCGGCGCCGGTGTTGGTTCCCGAACTCGCCGGCGCGGCAGCGACCGAAGTCGCAGGTTTCCGCGCCGCTGCGCTGGCGGCGGCCGCCACCCTGCCGGATCGCTGGATCGCGGTCGGCGTCGGCCCGGCCGACGCGGTGATCGAACCGGACGTTCGCGGCAGCTTCGCCGGATACGGGGCCGACGTCGGGGTTGCGCTGTCGCCCGCCGCCGGACCGGATC
>DAIPYT010000050.1:12517-19573 GCA_036782595.1 Mycobacterium sp.
ACCGGATCCGCAGGCACTGCCGCTGTGCGCGCTGTTCGCCGGCTGGCTGCGCGGCCAGGTCAATCCCCAGGCCCGGGTGCAGGTCCGCGTCTACGCCGCCGACCACAGTCCCGATACCGCGATCGCCTGCGGTCGGGCTCTTCGCGCCGAGATCGACACTGCCGCCGAACCGATCGGCGTTCTGGTCATCGCCGACGGCGCCAACACGCTGACCCAATCCGCGCCCGGCGGCTACGACCCCGGCGCCGAGGACTCCCAGGCCCGCCTCGACGACGCGCTGGCCGCAGGTGATTCCGACGCGCTGACCCGATTGCCGGACTGCGTCATCGGGCGGGTCGCCTACCAGGTGCTGGCCGGGTTGGTCCCGGCGCCGGTCAGTCGGAAGAACGGGGCCACCGAAATCCTCCGTGGCGCCCCCTACGGCGTCGGCTACTTCGTCGGGACGTGGAATCCGAGACCGCAGTGAGCCGGCCGCTCGCCGTCATCGGCCCGACTGGCACCGGCAAGTCCGAACTGGCGCTCGAGGTGGCCGAACGGGTCGGCGGCGAGATCATCAACGCCGATGCCATGCAGCAGTACCGCGGGATGGACATCGGCACTGCCAAAGTTCCACCAGGCAGCCGCCGCGGCGTCCCCCATCACCAACTCGATGTCCTCGACGTCACCGACACGGCCACCGTCGCCCGCTACCAGCAGGCCGCAGTCGCCGACGTCGAGGCCGTGGCCGCCCGCGGCGCGGTGCCGATCGTCGTCGGCGGCTCGATGATGTACATCCAGTCGCTGCTCGACGACTGGGCCTTCCCGGCCACCGATCCCGCGGTGCGCTCCCGGTGGGAGGACCGACTCGCCGACCTGGGTCCGGCCGACCTGCACGCCGAACTGGGCCGGCGCGACCCGGCCGCGGCCGCTGCGATTCTGGCCACCGACGGACGGCGGATCGTGCGGGCACTGGAGGTCATCGAGCTGACCGGCCAGCCCTTCGCGGCATCTGCGCCCAGTATCGGATCCCCGCGTTGGGATACCACCATCGTTGGATTGGACTGGGACACAGCCCTTCTCGATGCTCGACTCGCCCAGCGCACCGACGCCATGTTCGACGACGGATTTGTCGACGAAGTCTGCGGCCTGCTGGCCCGCGGACTGCGCGACGGTGTCACCGCCGCCCGCGCGCTGGGCTATGCACAGGTGATCGAGGCTCTCGATGCCGGCGGCGGGCGCTCCGAGATCGATCGAGCGCGGGAGCTGACGTTCATCGGAACCCGCCGGTACGTCCGCCGGCAACGCTCATGGTTTCGTCGCGACCAGCGGATCAAGTGGCTCGACGGTTCCTCGGCCAGCCTTGCCGACGAGGCACTGGGGCACTGGCGCCACGTATCCTGAGCAGGTGATGGGCAAGTGATCCGCGGCGATGGCGACGATGCCGGCGTAGCCGGGGTCGAGGAGTGGCGCACATGATCTTCGCCAAGGGGCACGGCACGCAGAACGACTTCGTGGTGTTGCCCGACCTCAGCGCACGGCTGGATCTGAGCCCCTCGGTGGTGACCGCGCTGTGCGATCGGCGGCGCGGACTGGGTGCCGATGGCGTCTTGCGGGTCCTCAAGGCCGGGACCGCCCTGGAGGCCGGTGTGCTCGATCAGCTTCCCGAGGGCGTCGACGGCGAGGACTGGTACATGGACTACCGCAATGCCGACGGTTCGGTTGCCCAGATGTGCGGTAACGGCGTCCGGGTCTTCGCCCATTACCTGCGTTCCAGTGGCTTAGAAGGCCGCGACGAGTTCGTGGTGGCCTCGTTGGCCGGCCCACGACCGGTCCTGGTGCACCACGCCGACGACTACCGCGCCGAAGTCACCGTGGAGATGGGCAAGGTGAACAGGCTGGGCGCGGGGGCCGCGACCGTCGGTGGACGCCGATTGACCGGTCTGGGCGTCGACGTCGGAAACCCCCATCTGGCCTGCGTCGTTGCCGACCTGACCGCCGACGAACTGGCCGCACTCGACGTCGCCGCGCCGGTGTCGTTCGACCCCGCGCAGTTTCCCGACGGCGTCAACGTCGAAGTCCTCACGCCACTGCGCGATGGCGCGGTGTGGATGCGGGTTCATGAACGTGGTGTCGGAGAGACCCGCTCGTGCGGCACCGGGACCGTCGCGGCCGCGTACGCCGCCCTCGAAGAGCACGGCACGCCGGCGGGATCCGTACTGGTCCGGGTTCCCGGCGGCGAGGTCACCGTCGAGATCGCCGACACCACCAGCTTCCTGCGCGGACCGTCGATCCTGGTGGCCCGCGGTGAACTCTCCGACGACTGGTGGGCGGCATTTTGACCGATTCTGATCGCTTGGGCACGCCACCCAGCGTCGGCGAACTGGCGCTGGAAGACCGCGCCGCGCTGCGCCGTGTCGCGGGGCTGTCGACCGAACTGGTCGATGTCACCGAGGTCGAATACCGGCAGCTGCGGCTGGAACGCGTGGTGCTCGTCGGGGTCTGGACCGAGGGCAGCGCCGCCGACGCCGATGCAAGCCTGGCCGAGCTGGCAGCCCTGGCCGAGACCGCCGGATCGGAGGTTCTGGAGGGACTGATCCAGCGCCGCGACAAACCCGACCCAGCCACCTATATCGGCTCCGGCAAGGCCGCCGAATTGCGCCAACTCGTGGTCGCCACCGAGGCCGACACGGTGATCTGCGACGGCGAACTGAGTCCTGCCCAACTCAACGCGCTGGAAAAGGTGGTCAAGGTCAAGGTCATCGACCGTACGGCGCTGATCCTGGACATCTTCGCCCAGCACGCCACCAGCCGGGAGGGCAAGGCGCAGGTGGAGCTGGCCCAGATGCAGTACATGCTGCCGCGGCTGCGCGGCTGGGGTGAGTCGATGTCCCGCCAGGCCGGTGGCCGTGCGGGCGGCAGCGGCGGTGGCGTCGGAACACGCGGGCCCGGCGAGACCAAGATCGAGACCGACCGCCGCCGCATCCGGGAACGGATGTCCAAACTGCGCCGCGAGATCAAGGACATGAAACAGGTCCGCGACACCCAGCGCAGCCGTCGCCGGGAAAGCGATGTGCCCTCCATCGCCATCGTCGGCTACACCAACGCCGGTAAGTCCAGCCTGCTCAACGCCCTGACCGGGGCGGGGGTCCTGGTGGAGAACGCCCTGTTCGCCACCCTTGAGCCCACCACCCGCCGGGGGGAGTTCGATGACGGCCGTCCGTGCGTCCTGACTGACACCGTCGGGTTCGTCCGCCACCTGCCCACCCAGCTGGTGGAGGCCTTCCGTTCCACCCTGGAAGAGGTCGTCGATGCCGATCTGCTGGTGCACGTCGTCGATGGATCCGACGTCAACCCGCTGGCCCAGATCGAAGCGGTCCGGCAGGTCATCGGCGAAGTGCAGGCTGATCACCATGCCCCGCCCGCTCCGGAGTTATTGGTAGTCAACAAGATTGACGCTGCTGCCGACCTGACCCTGGCCCAGTTGCGCCGTCTACTTCCGGGCGCGTTGTTCGTTTCGGCGCATACCGGCGACGGCTTGGACCGGCTTCGGACCCGGCTGGGGGAGTTGGTCGAACCCCGCGAGGTCACCGTGGATGTGACGATCCCGTACTCCCGCGGCGATCTGGTTTCCCGGCTGCACAACGAAGGCCGGATCGATGCCACCGAGCACACTCAGGACGGCACCAGGATCAAGGCGCGGGTGCCCGCAGCACTGGCGGCAGCTGTCGGCGGATACGCAACCTGACAGGCGAGTGTGCGACCAACCATCCGGTTGGTTATCCTCGAAGGCAGACCTGCACCACTCTCCGGAGGACACGCCATGGGCAAAGCCGTCAAGTACACCCGCACCCTGTTCGAGCCGGAGCATGAGTTGTTCCGCGAGTCGTATCGGGGCTTCCTGGACAAACACGTCGCCCCCTTCCACGACCAGTGGGAGAAGGACAAGATCGTCGATCGCGGGGTCTGGCTGGAAGCCGGCAAGCAGGGCTTCCTGGGCATGGCGGTGCCGGAGGAGTACGGCGGCGGCGGCAATCCCGACTTCCGTTACAACACCATCGTCGTCGAGGAGACGGTGGCCGGCCGCTACAGCGGTCTGGGCTTCTCGCTGCACAACGACGTCATAGCCCCGTACTTGCTGCACCAGACCAACGAGGAACAGAAGCAGCGCTGGCTGCCGCAGTTCTGCACCGGAGAGATGATCACCGCCATCGCCATGACCGAGCCGGGAACCGGCAGCGACCTGCAGGGCATCAAAACCCGCGCGGTCAGGGAGGGCGACCACTACATCCTCAACGGGTCGAAGACCTTCATCACCAACGGCATCAACGCCGATTTGGTGATCGTGGTCGCCCAGACCAATCCCGAAAAGGGTGCCCAAGGCTTCTCGCTGCTCGGCGTCGAGCGCGGGATGCCCGGTTTCGAGCGTGGCCGCCACCTCGACAAGGTCGGCCTGGACGCTCAAGACACCGCCGAACTGTCGTTCACCGATGTGAAGGTTCCGGTGGAGAACCTCATCGGCGAAGAGGGGATGGGTTTCCTCTACCTGATGCAGAACCTGCCCCAGGAAAGGCTCTCCATCGCGATCATGGCTGCCGCCGCAATGGAGGCCGTTCTCGACGAAACTCTCGAGTATGTGTCGGCGCGAAAGGCTTTCGGCAAACCGATCGGTTCATTCCAGAACAGCCGATTCCTGCTTGCCGAATTGGCCACCGAAGCAACTGCGGTGCGCATCATGGTCGACGAATTCATCCGTCTTCTCATGGAGGACAAACTCACCGCCGATCAGGCTGCGATGGCCAAATGGTGGACCACCGAGGCGCAGGTGAAACTCATCGACCGTTGCCTTCAGTTGCATGGTGGCTACGGTTACATGCGCGAATACAACGTTGCGCGAGCTTTCCTGGATGCCCGCGTGCAGACCATCTACGGCGGTACGACCGAAATCATGAAGGAAATCATCGGCCGCAGCTTGGGCGTGTGAAGCCCGAAAAAGATTATCCGGCTTCATCTCAGGCTAATTCGGTTTAGATCTCAATTCGGAATCCGGATTGGGCAACTCCCGCGTGTCGTGGCAAGCTTTACCGAATATCCACCAGTTCGGTGTCAATATCGGTGTGCTAGTGGCTTAAGTCCTAAAAGCGGGAGGACAGTGCATGACCTCGGTAGGTAGCCGGCTTAGCCGGACTATGCGGCGGTTCGCCCTCGGCGCGGTGGCCTCTGCGGCCGTTGCCGCGCTGGTGGTTCCTTCCGCGCTGGCCAGCCCTGAGAGCGACGCGGCCGACGCCATCAACCAGGCGTGGAACGCCGCCGGCGGCGCCGACTCGGTGGTGGGCGGCCGGGACGGCGAGGTCTTCGCGGTCGGCGAGGGCTTCGGGCAGAAGTTCAGCAGCGGGAAGATCTTCTTCACCCCGGATGCCGGTGCACACCTGGTCTACGGCGCCGTCCTGGACAAGTACGAGTCACTCGGCGGCCCCGCCGACAGCGACCTCGGCTTTCCGAACATCGACACCGTTGCCGGTTTGGTCAGCCCAAAGAGTCGGGTCAACACGTTCAGCGCAAGCGACAAACCGGCGATCTTCTGGACGCCCGACACCGGCGCATGGGCTGTCCGCGGCGCACTGAACGTCGCCTGGGACAAGTTGGGCGGCTCGGCCGGACAGTTGGGCGTCCCGGTCGAGGACGAGCGCTACGACGGTGATGTTGTCAGCCAGAAGTTCAGCGGCGGCCAGCTGTCCTGGAACAGTAAGTCCAACACGTTCACCTCCGATCCGGCCGGCTTGGCTGACGGTCTGGCCGGATTGGATGTGCCCCGTGATCCGACGACGATGATCAACCTGGCCTGGCGGGCGAGCGGTGGCCTCGGCGGTCCGTTGGGTGCGCGGCAGGGTGCGCAGTCCACGATTGGCGACAATGCCGCTGCCCAGGGGTATGCCAGCGGCAAGATCTTCTACGCGCCCGATACCGGTGCTCACGCGGTGACCGGCGCGATCCTGTCGAAGTATGAGTCACTCGGCGGACCCACCGGCGACCTTGGCTTCCCGGTCGGCCCGGAGGCCGACGGCGGTGTGCCGAACAGCCGGATCAGCACGTTCAGCGCCCCGGATAAGCCGCAGATCTTCTGGACTCCCGACACCGGTGCGATCGTGGTGCGCGGCCCGATCAATGCGGCTTGGGCCAAGTTGGGCGGCGCCACCGGCGCGCTCGGCGTGCCGACCGATGAGCAGACTTCCAAGGGCGACACCGTCACCCAGACCTTCAACGGCGGCGAGTTGTCCTGGAACAAGGCCACGAAAGAGTTCAGCTCCAAGCCTGCCGAGCTTGCCTCGCAGCTGTCCGGTCTGGAAATGCCGGACGGGGTGGCACAGACCCCGGCTGCTCCGTCCTCAGGCGCCAGCACCTCCGACGAGGGCGGGTTCCGCTTGTGGTGGCTGGCGATCCTGGTCCCCCTACTAGGCCTGCTCGGGCTGATGGCGATGCTCGCCCAGCGCAAGAGCCGGGCTGCAGACAGCGGCATCGTCACGCACCGGGCTTCTGATCGTGACTTCTTCGCCAACGACTCCGACGATGCGCATTGGCCTGGGTCACGGACCACGAGCGAATCGCGATTCGGTGCTGAGACCGACCGCGACTTCGGCTTGTGGTCGCCGCGGCCCACCGAGGACGGCATCGGCGAATACGACGCCGACGAAGACGCGATCGATACCGCGCCCACCCGGATCCCGACCGAATCGGATTTTGCCGAGTCGGAGTCGGATGTCGATGAGTGGGCGGAAGCTCCTGAGCTGGCTGCGGGTCGGCACGCGGCGAGCGCACTGGAGGAATCGGTGGCTGCCTGGCGCCTGGAACTCGACGAATCCGCCGGTCCGTCGCGCCGTCGGCACGCGGTCGACGATTCCTGGACCGAAGAGATTGACGTGGTCGTCGAGGAGCGGGTCGAGCAGTTCGACTACGAGCCGGAAACCCGGTCCGACGACGAAGCAGAGTCCGATTATCCCCAGCTCGATCCCGAACAGCCCGCTGAAGAACCATGGCGGCCCGCTATTCACCTGCCGCTGGCCGATCCCTTCCAGGCTCCCG
>DAIPYT010000051.1:0-6187 GCA_036782595.1 Mycobacterium sp.
CCATCAGGTCGGCGGGCCCGAGCACCAGGGCCTGGACCCGCGGGGCGGCGGCGATCGCGTTGATGTTGATCAGACCCTGGGCGTCCTCGATCTGCGCGTCGATCCCGATCCGTCCGATCGGCAGGCCCTGGCTGCGCTCAAGTTGGGTGAGCAGCAGATGCAGTGCGTGCACATGGGTGGGATCGGAGACTTTGGGCAGCACGATCACGTCGAGATGCGCCCCGGCCGCCGACACCACCTCGATCACGTCCCGGTGCGTCCACGGCGTGGTCCAGTCGTTGACCCGGACCCCGCGCAACTGACCCGACCATCCGGGACCGGCCAGGGCCGCGGCCACAGCGGTGCGGGCCGCGGCCTTGGCGTCCGGGGCAACGGCGTCTTCCAGATCGAGGAAGACCTCGTCGGCGGCCAACCCCTTGGCTTTCTCAATCATCTTGGAGTTACTGCCCGGAACCGACAGACAGGTTCTGCGGGGTCGATAGGCGGGTCGATCGGGATGGTTCACCCGCAGACTCCTACCCTTTGTACCTATGGCGTCGGTGAACAGGGTATACGCGGCGCGCCTGGCGGGGATGGTGGTGCTGGGACCCGACGGTGAATCCCTCGGCCGGGTGCGCGATGTGGTGGTCAGCATCAGCATCGTGCGCCAGCAACCCCGCGTCCTGGGACTGGTCGTCGAACTGCTCACCCGCCGCCGGATTTTCGTCCCGATTCTGCGTGTCACCGCCATCGAACCCGATGCCGTCACCCTGACCACCGGAAATGTATCGCTGCGCCGTTTCGTCCAGCGGCCCGGCGAGGTGCTGGTGCTGGGCCAGGTGCTCGACACCAGGGTCCGGGTCGACGACCCGGAGCAGGAGCAACTCGCCGGGGTCGACGTCGTGGTCGTCGACCTGGGGATCGAACAGAGCCGGACCCGTGACTGGGTGGTCACCCGGGTGGCGGTGCGCGGTCACCGCCGGCTCGGCCGGCGCGGGGCGGTGGTGGTGGTGGACTGGCAGAACGTGCAGGGCCTGACCCCGTCGGGTCTGGCGATGCCGGATCAGGGTGTCGCCCAACTGCTTCACCAATTCGAGGGCCAGCGTCCGATCGAGGTGGCCGATGCGCTGCGCGATCTGCCCACCAAACGTCGCACCGAGGTGATCAATGCCCTCGACGACGAGCGACTGGCCGACATCCTGCAGGAGCTCTCCGAGGATGATCAGACCGAGCTGCTGCGAAAGCTCGACACCGAACGGGCTGCCGATGTGCTGGAGGCCATGGATCCCGATGACGCCGCCGATCTGCTCGGGGTGCTGAACCCCACCGAGGCCGAAACGCTGCTGCGCCGGATGGATCCGGAGGACTCCGAGCCGGTGCGCCGACTGCTCAGCCACTCCCCCGACACCGCCGGCGGGCTGATGACCTCGGACCCGGTGGTACTGGCCCCCGACACCACGGTGGCCGAGGCGCTGGCCAGGGTGCGCGACCCGGACCTCACTCCCGCGCTGGCATCGGTGGTCTTCGTGGTTCGTCCCCCGACAGCCACCCCGACCGGTCGCTACCTGGGATGCGTCCACCTGCAGGCGCTGCTGCGGGAGCCACCGGCCAACCTGGTCAGCGGCATCATCGACGCCAACCTGCGTCACCTCGATCCGGACACCACGCTGGGCGCGGTGACCCGCTACTTCGCCGCCTACAACCTGGTGTGCGGACCGGTGCTCGACGCCGAGGGCCATCTGTTGGGCGCGGTGACCGTCGATGACGTGCTCGACCACCTGCTGCCCAACGACTGGCGGGAGAGCTTCGAGGACGCCGGTGTGGGGACTCCACGATGAGCGACCCCCGTCAGCGCCTCGACACCCCGCTTACCTCGCGGCGGTTGGGGATGAACTTCGACCCCGAAACGGTGGGCCGGGCCAGCGAGGCGGTGGCCCGCTTTCTGGGTACCGGCCGCTACCTGATGTGGCAGACGATCATGGTGGTCGTCTGGATCGCCGTGAACCTGTTCGCTGTCAAGCTCCGCTGGGATCCCTACCCGTTCATCCTGCTCAACCTCGCATTTTCCACCCAGGCCGCCTACGCCGCGCCGCTGATCCTGCTGGCTCAGAACCGGCAGGAGAACCGCGACAAGGTGGCACTGGAGGAAGACCGGCGGCGCGCCCAGCAGACCAAGGCCGATACCGAGTTCCTCGCCCGCGAACTGGCTGCACTGCGGTTGGCCATCGGCGAGGTGGCGACCCGCGACTACCTGCGCCGGGAGATCGAGGAACTGCGCGAAGCGCTCGGCGACAAGAAGTCGTCCAAGTCGGGTTCGGGGAAGAAGAACAGCGCCAGAGCGCACCCGGAGGAACCCCCGAGGTGACCCCTGAGGTGACCCCTGAGGTGACCATTGGGGCCAATGCGTTTCGCGAGGGTTACTTCCTTATGTATGGTGGCGGAGTTCACAGCATCGAACTGGTGAGGACGGGCGAGTGGGGATAAAGCACCGGGTCGGCCGGGGTTTGCGCGCGCCTGCGTTCGGAATCGTGGTGCTGACACCAGTCGTCCTGGCCGGTGCCGTGGCGGCGACTCCAGAGCGTCCGACCGCGGTCAAGGCCGAGGACGTCAATCCGCTGGCCGCTGCTGAACAGCGATCCGAGGGTGTTTCGGTGGTGGCGATGACCAAGCCGCCCGCCGACTTCCGCTTCGCCGCGAACGCCCTGTCCCCGCCACCTCCGGCCGCGGTTCTCAGCCCTGCGGGCGGTCCGGTCGGCGGCTTGAAGATTCCCGCGATGGCCCTTTCCGCCTATCGCAAGGCCGAACAGACCATGGCCGCCGCCGCCCCCGGTTGCGGGGTGAGCTGGAACCTGCTGGCCGGTATCGGACGTATCGAGTCCTCACATGCCAACGGCGGTGCCACCGACGCGAGCGGCACGGCCGTCCGCCCGATTTACGGCCCGGTGCTGGACGGAAGCCTCCCCGGCAACGAGATCATCGTTCAAGGCAACACCGGTGGCCGGCCGGTCTACGCGCGTGCCATGGGCCCGATGCAGTTCCTGCCCGGCACCTGGTCGCGATTCGCCTCCGACGGAGACGCCGACGGCAAGTCCGATCCGCAGAACCTGTTCGACGCCTCCTTGGCCACCGCCCGCTATCTGTGCAGCGGCGGGATGAACCTTCGTAATCAGGCCCAGGTCCTCACCGCGATCCTGCGCTACAACAACTCGATGGCCTACGCGGAGAACGTCTTGGGGTGGGCTGCCGCCTACGCCACCGGCGTCGCCCCGATGAACCTGCCCTCGATCAACGGCCCGGTTCCCGCCCTCGGTGGCGGCCATCTGGAGAGCCCGGGCGGCCTGGGCCCCGGCATGACCGCACTGCCCTCGGGCGACCCGTTGGCACAGCTTGCGCTGAGCAACACCCAGGCCGGTCAGATGATGTTGCCCGGCCCAGGACCGGGCCCCGGAAACGCCGTCATGCCCGAGCACGGGTGCGAGGTGATCTGCATGGCCTCACAGTTGGCGCCCTCGCAGGCACCCAACCCGAACCTGCCGCCGTGGATGACCCCGGCGCCGTGGATGGCCCAACAGCAGGCACCGTGGCTGGCCCCACTGCCCGGCGCACCGCTACCCGGACCGGCACCGGCAGGGGCCCTTCCCGGCCCGGCGCCGGTGGGCGCACCGCTGCCCGGCCCGGCCCCGATCGGAGCCCCCCTGCCCGGCATGCCGCCGGCCCCGGGTGCTCCCCTACCCGGCCCGCAGTCCGCCGAGGCTCCCCTGCCCGGTATGGCACCGGCACCGGCGGCCCCGCTGCCCGGAATGCCACCCGCGCCCGGCGCCCCACTGCCCGGTATGGCACCGGCCCCTGCACCGCTGCCCTGGATGGCTCCGCCCCCGCCGCCGCCCGGACCTGCTCCCGCTCCGGCCGCGCCGGTGCTGGGCGCACCTCCCGGACCGGCCTAACCGGGGCTGCGGCACCGACACCTAGACTCGGTTGCGATGAGCAACGAACTCGAGAAGGCCGTTCGCGCGGCGCTGGCCAAGGTCATCGATCCCGAACTGCGGCGGCCGATCACCGAACTGAACATGGTCAAGAGCGTCGAGGTCCAACCCGACGGCGCCACCCATGTCGAGATCTACCTGACCACCGGGGCATGCCCGAAGAAAACGGAGATCACCGAACGGGTGCACGCCGCAGCGGCCGATGTACCCGGCACGGGGGCGGTCACCGTCGTCCTCGACGTGATGAACGACGAGCAGCGCACCGAGCTGCGCAAGCAGCTCCGCGGCGACGCCGCGGAACCGGTGATCCCATTCTCCCAGCCCGGCTCACTGACCCGCGTGTACGCGGTGGCCTCCGGCAAGGGCGGTGTCGGAAAGTCCAGTGTCACAGTCAATCTCGCAGCCGCACTGGCTGAGCGTGGCCTGTCGGTCGGCCTACTCGACGCTGACATCTACGGCCATTCGATCCCGCGGATGATGGGGACCGACGACCGCCCGACACAGGTCGAATCGATGATCCTGCCCCCGGTGGCCCACGACGTGAAGGTCATCTCGATCGCCCAGTTCACCCAGGGCAATGTCCCGGTGGTGTGGCGCGGTCCGATGCTGCACCGGGCGCTGCAGCAATTCCTCGCCGACGTGTACTGGGGCGACCTGGACGTGCTTCTGCTGGACCTCCCGCCCGGCACCGGCGACGTGGCGATCTCGGTGGCACAACTGCTGCCGGGTGCGGAGATCCTGGTTGTGACCACCCCGCAGAGTGCGGCGGCCGAGGTGGCTGAGCGTGCCGGGGCGATCGCACTGCAGACCCGCCAGCGCATCGTGGGCGTGGTGGAGAACATGTCGGGGCTGGTGATGCCGGATGGCTCGACCATGCAGATTTTCGGCGAGGGTGGTGGTCGCCAGGTGGCCGAGAACCTGACCCGTGCGGTAGGTGCCGACGTTCCATTGCTTGGCCAGATTCCGCTGGATCCGGCGCTTGTCACGGCCGGGGATTCCGGTGTGCCACTGGTGCTTTCGGCACCGGATTCGGCGGCGGCACGGGAACTGCGCGGCATTGCCGACAAGCTGGCAGCCCGCCGCCGGGGCCTGGCCGGGATGTCCCTGGGCCTTGATCCGGCTGGGCGTTAGCAGCCGGGACACGACAGCAAATCGCCCCGCCAACTGGCGGGGCGATTGCTGCTTGGATCTGCTCGGCGCCTTAGCAGCCGTGGCCGTAGGCGAGTCCGTTCGGACCGACGGTGGCAACTCCGCCGGCCGGCAGGCCGAAAGCCACACCCTCGGGGCCGATCAGAATCGAACCGTTGGCCGGCAGGTGGCAACGGGCTTGATAGTCGTAGTCGTAGCGTCCCGGAACCGGGCCGTAGTACGGGGCGTCGTACTGCCCCGCGACCGGGCCGTAGTACGGGGCGTCGTAGTTGGCGTTGGCCGCCCCCGCCACTCCGAGGACACCTGCGAACAATCCACCGGCCAGAGCCGTCGAGATTGCGATCCGCTTGAACATGTCGTTCTCCTTTTAGCTGTCTCACCGGGCGCTTCCCGGCATGAGAGCAACCTTGCCGGAGTGCAGGCAGATGCGGCATCGCACGATATGCGGGTACGGCTGATGATTTGGCCTCCTCCGATCGAAGGAGGCCCCGGGCCCGACGATCAGGTCGCGTCGGAATCGAACGGGGCAGGCCCGTTCGGTGGCACCGGTGCGCTCTGCGGCTTGACGGGCCCCGTCGCTCCGCGCTCGCCGCCGAACTCCCCGGTGAGCCACGAGTCGTCCCCGTCGAGCAGGTGCTTGGTGATCGCCGCCTTCGGGGTCATACCCCGAAGTTTCTGCAACTCGCTGATCGGCTGACGGAATTCGTCGAACTCCGGGCCGAACTCCTCCCGGAGTTCACTCGTTGCGCCGGTGAGGTATTCGCGCGCCCGTCGTACGGTCGCCGCAGTCCACTGGATAGCACCGGGCAGCCGCTCGGGCCCGAGGACAACCAGGCCAACAATGACCAGCAGGAGCATCTCGCCCCACCCGACGTTGGCGAACATGACGGCTAGCTCGTGGGCTTGTCCGGCGCCGGATTCACCGTGAGCGTGACCTTGCGGCCGTCCCGAATCACCTCGATCGGCGCGTCCTTACCGATGGCCAACTGACGAACGGCGACGACGAATTCGTCGGCATCTGCCACCGTGCGATCGCCGACCTTCACCACGACGTCGTTCTCCTTGATACCGGCCTT
>DAIPYT010000051.1:6197-19190 GCA_036782595.1 Mycobacterium sp.
ATCTTGCCCTCTTTGATCAACGCCTCGACGGTGGCCTTGACCTCATTGACGGGGATCGCGAAACCAAGCCCACTTGCACTGTCGGACAACGACTTTCCAGCGGTATTGATACCGATGACTTCCGAGTTCATGTTGATCAGCGGACCACCGGAGTTGCCGTGGTTGATGGAGGCGTCGGTCTGGACACCGTCGATGACAGTGTCGGTGTCAGAGCCCTCACCGGACAGCGGGACCGGGCGGTTCAGCGCGCTGATGATCCCGTGGGTGACTGTGCTGCGCAGGCCGAGCGGAGCACCGACGGCGACGACTTCCTCACCGACCTGCAGCTTGTCGGAGTCGCCGAGGCGTCCGACAGTGAGATTGTCGACGTTGTCGACCTTCAGCACGGCCAGGTCGGTTTTCGGGTCGCGCCCGACGAGGTTGGCCGGCACCTCCTCGCCGTCGTTGAACACGACGGTGAGCTTGAACTTGCCGGGCGTGGCCGCCGCCTCGGAGATGACGTGGTTGTTGGTGACGATATAGCCGCGGCCGTCGACCACGACGCCGGAACCCTGGGAGCCCTCTTCGTCGCTCTTGGCCTCGATGGTCACCACCGAATCCGCGACCGAGGCCGCCACCTGGGTGAACCGGCCGGGCGGCAGGTCGGAAGTCTCAGAGGTCTGCAACGTGACCTTCGAGGTGGTGAACGCCTCGACCACCTCCGCGGTCTTACGGCCAACCCATCCGCCGACCAACCCGATCATCAGTGCGGTGATACCGAGCACCGCCAGTGCGAGATAGGACACCCGTCCGCCGAAGAGCACGTCCCGGACGCCCAACTTGCCGGGCGGCGGGCCGATCACGACAGGGGCGGGCCGTTCCAGCGCCGGGGTGCCCAGCGCGACGCCTGCGGCGGGGTCGCGCCACGGGTCATCGGGCAGATCAGCCGCGTCGTCACGGGCATTGAGAGCGCCGGCATCGGCCGGGTGGCGCTGCAGCGACTCGACGCCGGGGTACGGGCGGCTGAAGGCCTCCTGAACGACCGGATCGGCCGTCTTCGCGCTGGGCGAGAAGTCCTCGGAACCGCGATATCGGGCCGGCCGCAGATCCTCGGCCACGAACGAGCCGTCGACCCCGTCAGGGCGGCCGAACGTGCGGACCGACTCCGGATCCACCGGCGGCCGCGAAACGGGCCGGGGCGCCAGCCGCGGAGCACTGTCGCGCGTGTCGTTATTGGAGCTCAAATCAACCTCTATCCGAAGGCCTGCCCGTGTTGGTCTTAGTTGGCCTTCACCCTACCGGCGCTTGCGCCAGCCACGCGGCGCGGCGGGCCCGTCCAGGCCGCCGGAGTCGCCGTCGGCCGGACCTCCCGGTTCCTCCGGCGTGGACTGCGGGATCTGCGACAACAGCCCCATCAGCGTGCTGGGCATGGTCACCGGCCGGGAATCCCGCAGGGCGGAGCGGGCCTGACCTTGCGCGTCCACTTCGGCGGCGCACTGCTGGCACTGCGACAGGTGGTGACCGGCCCGTAGGTGGGCCTTCATCGGCAGTTCGCCGTCCACGTAGGCCGCGACTGCCTCAATCGAGAGGTGGTCGGTGGAACTGAACCGGGGCGGTGCGTTGAGCGCGGCTTCGTCCACCGAAACGAAGTTCGACGGCAGCCAGCCCAGCGCCCGACGGAACACGTGTCCCGGATCGACCATCGCCAGCGCTCCCTTCGGCATGCCGTCGCTCACCTCTGCACTCGAATGTAGCGCGACGACGTGCTTCAGGCGGTTTCCGCCGCGGAGTGGCCATTGGCGGCGAGGTGATCCCGCAACGCCTGGCGGCCGCGGTGGATGCGGCTGCGCACGGTGCCCAGCTTGACCCCGAGGGTAGCGCCGATCTCCTCGTAGGACAGACCTTCGATGTCGCACAGCACCACTGCGGCGCGGAACTCCGCCGGCAGCGAGTCCAGGGCGGCCTGCAGGTCCGGACCCAGTCGCGAGTCGTGGTAGATCTGCTCCGGGTTGGGCTCGCCGGCCGGCACCCGGTCGTAATCCGCGGGCAGCGCTTCCATCCGGATGCGACCACGCCGGCGGACCATGTCGAGGAAGAGGTTGGTGGTGATGCGATGCAGCCAGCCCTCGAAGGTGCCGGGCTGGTAGTTCTGCAACGAACGGAACACCCGGATGAAGGTTTCCTGGGTGAGGTCTTCGGCGTCGTGCTGGTTGCCCGAGAGCCGATAGGCCAGCCGGTAGACCCGGTCGGCATGCTGACGCACCAGTTCATCCCAGGACGGCATGGCCGTCCGGTCACCGGTGGCGTCGAACACCGCGGTGCCCTGCAGGTCGTCGGACGGCTCCATCCAGTCGGCGTCAACGTCGGGGGTGACATGCGACATGGTGGTCGGGGCCGTCAAGGTGGTGGTCGTCGGATCCTCCTGGAGGTCGGGCGTTGAGGACACCGTGTCAGGGGACGCTGTGCCGACGAACGCTTCAAGGGTGACAACAGCCGCCCTCCCGGGCGTATTCCCCGTCCATCCGCTACGGCTTTTCATGCCTGTCAGCTTTCCGTGTTGCAGTGTGCGAACCATATGAGCAAAGTAGATGTTATCTGAGAAGTACGGCCTTAACTAGTTCTTAACAGGGGAAACGTAAGAAATCGTTCATTTCTGAGCAATTTCCTTAGACTGGCTCATCGGCCTCGCCCGCCGGTGCCGTGGCGAACTGGCGCGTCGGCCCACGTGGGGACGCTGTTGATCTACGCTGCTCACATGTCCAGTTCCGACGAAACGGCACCGAGCCGGGCCGAGCGGATCCTCGCCCACGCCGAGGATTCGATCTCTGAGGACGCGATCGTCACCGCTGCCCGGGAGCGCGCGGTGGACGCCGGCGCGGGCGCGGTGACGCCGGCGGCAGGCGCCCTGCTGGGTCTGCTCGCCCGGCTCTCCGGAGGCCGCGCCATCGTGGAGGTCGGCACCGGCGCCGGAGTGAGCGGCCTGTGGTTGCTGTCCGGGATGCGTGATGACGGTGTGCTGACCACGATCGACATCGAGCCCGAGCATCAGCGGCTGGCCAAACAAGCCTTCACCGAGGCCGGTATCGGCCCGGGTCGGACACGCCTGATCGCCGGCCGGGCTCAGGAGGTTCTGACCAGACTGGCCGATGAAACCTACGACCTGGTGTTCTTCGATGCCGCCTCGGAGGATCAGGCGAACTTCGTCGCCGAAGGTGTACGACTGCTGCGGCCGGGCGGTGTGATGGTGATCCACCATGCCGCGCTCGACGGCCGGGCGGGTGACCCGACGGCTCACGACAGCGACGTCATCGCGGTGCGTGAGGCCGCCCGGCTGATCGCCGAGGACGAGCACTTCACCCCGGTGATGGTGCCTCTGGGTGACGGCATCCTGGTCGCGGTGCGCGACTGATGGAGCTGATGACCGGACTCGGCCTTGCCACCGCGGCCGGCCTGAACGCCTACATCCCCATGCTCTTGCTGGGTCTGATGGGCCGATTCACCAGCCTGGTCAACCTGCCGACGGGCTGGTCCTGGCTGGAGAACGGCTGGGTGCTGGCGATCGTGGCGGTGTTGCTGGCGGTGGAGATCGTCGCCGACAAGGTGCCCGCCCTGGATTCGATCAACGACACCGTCCAGACGTTCGTACGGCCGACCTCCGGCGGCATCGTGTTCGGGTCGGGCACCGCCGCTCAAACCGCCGCGATCAGCGACCCTGCCGAATTCGCTCGGACCGGGCAGTGGGTTCCGGTGATCATCGGCGTGGTGACCGCACTGGCGGTGCACCTGACCAAAACAGCGGTCCGCCCCGCCGCCAACGTGGCGACCGCCGGGGTGGCAGCGCCGGTGCTGAGCACCCTCGAGGACATCACCAGCGTGAGCCTGACGTTCATCGCGATCCTGATCCCCGCCCTGGTGCTGATCATTCTCATCGCGTTGATCTGGGCCGCGGTCTGGCTACTGCGCAAACGCCGGCGCAGACGCGTGGCAGTGAGCGACCTGTCGTGATCAGAGCAGTGTGGAACGGTGCAGTGCTGGCGCAGTCGGCCGAGACGGTGCGCGTCGAGGGCAACCACTACTTCCCCGCGGAGTCCCTGCGCGGCGAATACTTCTCCGACAGCCCGACGACCACGGTCTGCCCATGGAAGGGCACGGCCCGCTACTACACCGTGACCGTCGACGGTCAGGTCAACGCCGATGCCGCGTGGTACTACCCCGAACCCAGTACCAAGGCAGCCGCGATCAAAGACCGCGTCGCGTTCTGGAAGGGCGTACGGGTCGAAACCGACGAGGCTTAGATCCGGGGTTAAATCCACACGCCCTTGCCGACGGCGACCACCCCACCGGCGCTGATCGCGAAACGCTCGCGGTCCTTCTCCAGATCCACGCCGACCATCTCGCCGGGACCCACGACCACGTTCTTGTCCAGGATCGCCCGGCGCACCACCGCCCCCCGGCCCACCCGCACACCGGGCATCAGGACGCTGCCCTCGACTATGGCACCGTCGTCGACCACGACATTGCTCGACAGCACCGAGTTGCGCACCGAGGCCGCCGAGAGAATGCTGCCCGCGCCGACCACAGACTCCTGGGCCGAACCGCCGTTGACGAACTTCGCCGGCGCCAGGTTTTCGGACTCCCCGCGGATCGGCCAGCGCTTGTTGTAGAGGTTGAACACCGGGTGCACCGACACCAGATCCATATGGGCGTCGTAGAAGGCGTCCAGGGTCCCGACATCACGCCAATACCCGTGGTCGCGTTCGGTGGCCCCGGGCACCTCGTTGTCTCTGAAGTCGTACACCGCGGCCATACCGTCGGCGACCAGATTGGGAATGATGTTGCCGCCCATGTCGTGATCGGAGGTGTCGTCGTCGGCGTCGGCGCGGATGGCGTCGATGAGCACTTTGGTGGTGAAGATGTAGTTGCCCATCGAGACGAAGGTCTGATCGGGGTTGTCCGGAGTCGACGGCGGCTCGGCCGGTTTCTCCACGAAACTGCGGATGCGGCCCGATTCGTCGGCTTCGATGCAGCCGAACGCCGAGGCCTCTTCACGCGGCACGCGGATACCGGCCACCGTCGCCCCGGCACCGCTGTCGATGTGGAACTTCAGCATCTGTTCGGGATCCATCCGGTACACGTGGTCCGCTCCGAAGACCACGATGTAGTCCGGATCCTCGTCGTAGATCAGGTTGAGCGACTGATAGATCGCGTCGGCCGAGCCTGTGTACCAGCGCGGCCCGAGCCGCTGCTGGGCCGGCACCGGGGTGATGTACTCCCCCGCCAGGCCGCTCAGTCGCCAGTTCTGTGAGATGTGCCGGTCCAGGGAGTGCGACTTGTACTGGGTCAGAACGCAAATCCGCAGATAGCGCGCGTTGACCAGATTGGACAGTACGAAGTCGATCAGACGGTAGGCGCCTCCGAACGGCACGGCAGGTTTGGCACGGTCAGCCGTCAAGGGGTAGAGCCGTTTACCTTCGCCTCCGGCCAGGACAATGCCCAGCACGTGCGGCAACTCCCTCATGGACCTAAACCTAACCACCCACCTCCTTAGACGGCTAGGGCAATCAAGGTTTCGCTGCGGCGAGTTGCATTACCGTCAGCGGTATGCGCGTGGCGATGATGACCCGGGAGTATCCCCCCGAGGTCTATGGCGGAGCGGGTGTCCACGTCACCGAACTGGTTGCCCAATTGCGCCACCTGTGCGAAGTCGACGTGCACTGCATGGGTGTTCCCCGGGAGACCGCGTTCGCCCACCAACCCGACCCGGCGCTGGCGGACGCGAACCCGGCCCTGGCCACCCTGTCGACCGACCTGCGGATCGCCAATGCCGCCTCGCGGCCCGACCGACCGGCCACGGTGGTGCACTCGCACACCTGGTACACCGGCATGGCCGGGCACCTCGCCTCGATGCTGCACGGCGTGCCGCATGTGTTGACCGCACACTCACTTGAGCCGATGCGACCCTGGAAGGCCGAGCAACTCGGCGGCGGTTATCGGGTGTCGCTGTGGGTGGAACGCACCGCGATCCTGGCCGCCGACGCGGTGATTGCGGTGAGTTCGGGGATGCGCGAGGACGTGTTGTCGGTCTACCCGGCCCTGGATCCCGGTCGGGTGCACGTGGTCAAGAACGGCATCGACACCAGCGTCTGGTACCCGGCCGCCCCCGACGCCGACAGTTCGGTCCTGGCCGAACTCGGCGTGGATCCGTCCCGGCCGATGGTGGCTTTCGTCGGCCGGATCACCCGGCAGAAGGGTGTGCCGCACCTGATCGCGGCGGCGCACCGGTTCGACCCCGAGGTACAGCTGGTGTTGTGCGCCGGAGCGCCCGACACTCCGGAGATCGGCGCAGAGGTGAAGTCGGCGGTCGACGAACTCGCGGCGCGGCGCAGCGGGGTGTTCTGGGTCCGGGATTTCCTACCAGTCCACGAGATTCGCGAAATACTCTCTGCGGCAACGGCTTTCGTTTGTCCATCGGTTTATGAACCACTGGGCATCGTCAACCTGGAGGCGATGGCCTGCGGGACGGCGGTAGTTGCCTCAGACGTCGGCGGCATTCCCGAGGTGGTCGACGACGGCGTCACCGGGACCTTGGTGCACTACGACACCCAAGACCCCCGGGGCTTCGAAGCCGACCTGGCCGATGCGGTCAATGACCTGGTGGACGATCCGGCCAAGGCCGAGCGCTTCGGCGAGGCGGGCCGGCAACGCTGTATCGACGAGTTCTCCTGGGCCAGGATCGCCGAGCAGACCGTGCAGATTTACCGCTCGGTCGCTAGCTCGTAACGCCCTTGAGTTCGTCACCCAGGGCGGCCGCCTCGTCGGGGGTCAACTCGACGACGAGCCTGCCGCCGCCTTCCAGTGGAACCCGCATAACGATTCCCCGGCCCTCCTTGGTCGCCTCCAGTGGACCGTCGCCAGTCCGGGGCTTCATCGCCGCCATCGAGTGTTCCCTCCAGATAGAGCACGTTCTAGTACTCCCCATTGTTCCCTATCGGCCGCCCAAGTCGGAAAAAGGCCTGCTCACCGCGCAGTCCCGGAGGTGATCGTCGACCATTCCGGTGGCCTGCATCAGGGCATAAGCGGTGGTAGGGCCGATAAAACGGAACCCGCGGCGCTTGAGATCCCGGGCCAAAGCGGCTGACTCCGGTGTACTTGCCGGCACATCGGCGCTGCTCACCGGCCTGGGCCGGGGTGGAGGGGCATACGACCACAGCAAATCCGACAGGTCGACGTCCAGATCGGCGGCTACCCGGGCGTTGGCGATGGTGGCCTCGATCTTCGCCCGGTTGCGCACGATGCCCGGATCGGCCAGTAACCGATCAACGTCTGTGTCGCCGTAGCGGGCGACAGTCTCGATATCGAATCCGCCGAACGCGGCCCGGAAGGCGTCCCGCTTGCGCAGGATGATCAGCCAGGACAGGCCGCTCTGGAAGGCCTCCAGCGTCATCCGCTCGAACATGGCCGTGCGACCACGCAGCGGCCGGCCCCACTCCCGGTCGTGGTAGTCGCCCAGCAGGTCGCCGGTCGCCCACGGGCAGCGGCTCACCCGAGATGCGGGGGTGCTGCGGTCCACCCCGCGGCGGCCCGCGCCGCGGCAAGCTCTCCGCGCAGCTGGTCCAGTTCAGCGCCCAGCCGGTCGAGGACCCAGTCCACCTCGCTGGTCTTGTAACCGCGCAGCACCTGGGTGAACTTGACGGCCTCGACGTCCTCTCCGGTGACACCGGAGGCGGGTAGCACGGTGGCGGTGGTGGCCCGCGGCAGCGGCGGCAGCTGTTCCCCGCGCCCGAACAGGAAACTGGCAATCCCGAATAAGACGGTGGCGACCAGGATCAGCACCACGAGATACATCAGGGTCAGCGTCACGGGACTGATCCTGCCACCCGGCTCAGCGCAGGGTGTTCATCGGCGGCCGGTCGATGAGGCTTACCTCCGAGGTCCGGGTTTGGAATCGTCCGTCCCCATCGGGCAGGAATTGGGTCAGCCCCACCCCTGAATCGGCGATACCGCACCGGGTCAACAAGGTTGCGATGATCTGCCGGCTCATCGGGCCCAGTTCGTTCAGCGGCCGGTTGCGGTGCGTGCGCACTCCGAGGTTCACCTGGGCGATCGCGTCCAGGCCGTACCGGTCATAGGTGTCGATCAGGATGCCGATCTCCACCCCGTAGCCCGGGGCGAACGGCACCGAGGTCAGCAGTTCCCGGGTACCGGCGTACTCCCCGCCCAGCGGTTGCAGAACACACCCGAGTTCGGGCCGTAACGCGGCCAGCAACGGCCGGGCGACCAGTTCGGTGACCCGTCCACCGCCGGTGGCCTCGTGGGCGCCGTTCCCCGTCAACGGACGCCGGTAGAAGCCCCGGACCAGGTGGACGCCGTCCCGGGTCAGCAGGGGGCCGACCAGATTGGGCACGAACATCGGATCCGGGTCGATCAGGTCGGAGTCGATGAACACGATGATGTCGCCGGATGTCGCGGCCAGCGAACGCCAGAGCGCCTCACCCTTGCCCGGTTGCGGCGGGATCTCCGGGAGCGCCTCTTCGCGGTGCACCACCCGGGCACCGGCGGCCACGGCACGGGCTTCGGTGTCGTCGGTGGAACCTGAGTCCAACACAATCAGTTCGTCGACAAGCCCGCCCAGCATCGGGGTGATCGTCTCGATCACCGCACCGACGGTCGCGGCCTCGTTGAGGGCAGGCAGCACCACCGAGACGGTTCGACCCCGTTTGGCCGTCTCCAATTCATCGAGATCGGTTGTCACGCAAGGCCCCGGACCGTGCGAGCCGGCGGGCGGTCACCCTTGATGGAGGCCACCATCTCCAGCACTCTGCGGGTCGGTCCCACTTCGTGCACCCGGAACATCCGCGCTCCGTCGGCGGCCGCCAGTGCGGTCGCGGCCAGGGTGCCCTCGAGCCGTTCGGTCAGTTGAGCATCGAGGGTCTCGCCGATGAAGTCCTTGTTGCTCAGCGCCATCAGGACCGGCCAGCCGGTGGCGACGAGATCAGTGACATGCCGCAGCAGCGCCAGCCCGTGGAAGGTGTTCTTGCCGAAGTCGTGGGTCGGGTCGATCAGGATGCCGTCCCGGCGCACACCCACTTTCGCGGCATGCTCGGCGGCGGCGGTCACCTCGGCGATGACGGCGTCGACCACTCCGGTGACGGTCGTGCCGTAGTTCACCCGGAACGGGCGGGTGCGGGGTACCGCGCCGCCGGTGTGCGAACAGACCAGTCCGGCGCCGAATTCGGCGGCCACCTCCGGCAGTTCGGGGTCATGGCCTGCCCAGGTGTCGTTGATGATGTCCGCACCGGCGGCGCAGGCCTGTTTTGCCACCGATGCCCGCCAGGTGTCGACGCTGATGCACTGGTCGGGGTAGGCCGCGCGGAGCCACTCGATGAAGGGCACAACCCGGTGGGTTTCTTCCGCGGCGTCGACGACTGCGCCCGGGCCGGCCTTGACTCCGCCGATATCGATGACGTCGGCACCCTCGGCGACCACCCGGTGCACCGCCTCCTTGGCCGCCTCGTCGGTGAAGGTGGCCCCGCGGTCGTAGAACGAATCAGGTGTGCGATTGACGATCGCCATGATCAATGCGCGGTCACCGGCCACCGGCCGCCCGCAGAACGTCGCACCCACCCCCACAGTATTAAGGAAACCTCGCGCAGAGGTTCAGCGCGGTCGCGACATCGTCGGCACGCACCAGCCGATCCAACGCCGCCTGCGCCACGTAACCGCTGGGCACCAGCGAGTCGAGCCAACGCAGAAGACCGTCGTAATGTCCGTGCGGGTCGAGTAACACCAGCGGCTTGTCGTGCATACCGAGATACCCGGCGGTCCAGCTCTCGAAAAGCTCCTCCAGCGTGCCGATTCCACCCGGCAGGGCCAGGAAGGCGTCGCTGCGGTCCTCCATGATCTGCTTTCGCTGGCGCATGGTGTCGGTGACGACGAGTTCGTCGGCGTCGACGTCGGCCACTTCACGCCCGACCAGCGCCTTGGGGATCACCCCGATGGTGTGGCCGCCGCGGGAGCGGGCACCGGCGGCCACCGCGCCCATCGCCGAGACGTTTCCGCCGCCGGAAACCAGGGTCCACCCACGTTCGGCGATGGCCTCCCCGACCCGACGGGAGAGGTCCAGCAGTTCCGAATGGTGCGGACTGGCGGCGCAATACACACAGACCGCCCAGTCGTTTTCAGAGCGGAGTTGGGCCACACGTTGAAACCTAGACCAGAGCGTCGGCGGCCCGCCTAAAGTCGGATTTCATGCCGCTCAGCCCGCTCGTCCCGCGACGCGTCCTGGACTCTTTGGTCGACACCGTCAACGCGAGCCGCGGCGGCGTCGCACTGGTGGGCAACGAGGGTGTCGGCAAGACCACCCTGGCCGCGCAGGCCGCCGAACGAATCGGCCGGGGCGACCCGCTCTGGGTGATCGGAACCTTTGCTCAGTCCTCGGTTCCGCTCGGGGCGTTCGGGCCACACCTGGACGTCCATGAGTCCGGGAAGCCCGCCGCGCTGATCAAATCAGCGTCCGATTCCATTCTGGCGCAGGTGGGTTCGCGGCCGATCATCATCGACAACGCCCGCCTGCTCGACCCGCTGTCGGCCAGCGTGGTCTACCACCTGGCTCAGGAAGCGGCCGGTCCGCTGATCGTGACGGTGCGTTCGGTGCTGCGGATCCCGCAGGTGGTCAGCGCACTGTGGAACGACGGTCTGCTCGAGCACGTCAATGTCATCCCCTTCGACGCGGGAGAATCCGCCGCGCTGGTCACCGCGGCCGGTGGCGGTGATACGGCGACGCTGTACCGCCGCAGCGCCGGCAACCCGCTGCACCTGAAAATGCTGTTGGCCACCGGCGGAAACGACGAGACCCTCTCGGCGGCCATTGACCGGTACCTGGGTGGGCTCTCCCCCCAGGTGCGGCAATTGCTCGGGTACCTGTGCGTGTTCGAGCCGCTCCCCCGCGCCGATCTGGTCGCGCTGACCGACGAGGCGACGCTGCAGCACGCCCTCGACACCAGGACGGCGCAATTGCACGAGGACCTCAAGGGGGCCGAAGCGGTCTATAGCGGTCATCCGCTGTTCCTGGAACGCCTCGCCACCGTGCTGGACCGTTCGGAGATACAGCGGCTGCGCAACGCGGTGGCCGCCCAACTGGCCAAGACCCCCAGCCGGACTCCGGCCGAGCGGCTGGGCCGGACCCTGATCGCGTTGCAGGGCGATACCCCGGTGGACAGTGATGCGGTTGTCGCCGCCGCCCAGGAGGCCCTGCAACTGGGCGATATCGCACTCGCCGAGCGACTGTCCCGCGGGGCGCTGGAGCGCGGGGAGCATTTCGACGCCCGGCTGACGCTGAGTTCGGCGCTGGGCTGGCAGGGCCGTGGCCGGGAAGCCGACAACGTCCTGGCTGCCGTCGATCCCGGGGAGTTGTCCGAGGAGCAGATGATGGCCTGGGCGCTACCGAGGGCGGCCAACCAGTTCTGGATGCTCTCGGAGCCCGAACGCGCCACCACGTTCCTGCAGAACGTGCGGCGCAAGGTCGGCGAGCGGTCATCGCACATCACCCTCGATGCGCTGTCGGCCACCTTCTCGATGAATGCCGGCAACGTCCGCCGGGCCATCGAGGTGGCCGACGGGGTGCTGACGCATACCGACGCACCGGATATGGCGGTGGCGTTCGCGGCGAGTGCCGCGGCGCTGTGTTCGGCGCGGATGGGCCGCTTCGATGCTGTGGGCCCGGCGATCGAACGGGCTCTCGCAGCGGAATACCCGGGCCTGCTCCGGTTCACCATCGGTCTTGCCGAGACCAGCACACTGCTGATGGCCGCCAAAGTCCCGGAGGCCTATGAGGCCGCCCGCCGCTTCACCGATTTCGCCGAACTCGCCCAACCGGGCCGCGCGATCGGCGAGGTGCTGCTGGCCCAGGTGTTGCTGGCGCAGGGTGAGGCCGAGGCGGCGGCGGACCTGCTGAGGCCGGCTGCCGACCAGCTGGCACGCACCGGATACTCGTGGGGAGCGCTGGCGTTGATCTACCTGACGACGGCGCTGGGCTATGAGGGGCACATCGCCGAATCGGCAAAAGCGTTGGCGCGAGCGCAATCTCGGCACGGGACCAAATCGGCGATGTTCGCACCCGAGCTCGGAATCGCCCGGGCGTGGCGGCTGGCGACCATCGGCGACCGGTACGCCGCGATCACCGCCGCCCGCGACGCCGCCCGCACGGCCAAACGCAGCGGGCAGTTGGCGGTGGCGGTGCGCGCCTGGCATGAGGCGGCGCGGCTCGGTGACCGCCGAGCGGCCGACTCGATGAGCCAGATCTCAGGCTCGGTGGTGTGCGAGTACACCGACATGGCGCTGGCCCATGCCCGGGCGCTGGCCGCCGGCGACGCCGCGGGATTGACCGCAGCAGCAGACCGGCTGGCCACCGCAGGGTTCAACGGTGCCGCCGCCGACGCCCGAAGGCAGGCTCAGGAAGTCGGGCCCTAGAAGGGCGGTGGTTCGGTCGCTCGGGTCCTGGCGAGTCGGATGGTGTGCGCGCGGGCAACTCCGGCGTTGATCTCGGCGCGCTGTCGTCGTTCCCGGTCGATTCTTGCTCGGCGGTCCTGCTCGCGGGTCTGTCTGCGGGTGGGCATCGCCAGTCCGCGGCTGGTGTGGGGCCCTCCGGTGTCGGTGGCGATGACCGGTTCTGCTGCCCCCGCCTGCGTCTGCGGGCACAGCGCCGGGAACAACGCCCCGCCGGCGGGTTCGGTGCTGTAGCGGTGCCCGGTGGGCGCGGTGAACACCACGGTGCCATCGGGTAACTGCTGATCAGCCCAGCCCCCGGGCCCGCAGTAAAACGTCTTGACCAGATGATGGGTGCGGCAGTACAGCTTGAGGTTGACATGACTGGTCGGCCCGGCCGGATGCGGCACCGTGTGGTCGGTGTCGCAGACCGGCGCATCACAACCAGGCCACCGGCACGTCAGGTCCCGCCACCAGATGAACGAGCTGAGCGCTACTGAGGGCCGGTATCCCGGCTGCGCGTCCCCAGGT
>DAIPYT010000052.1:0-18793 GCA_036782595.1 Mycobacterium sp.
GTGCCCGAGCCGGCCGCGGCCCATGCGCAGCAGCAGCATCGCCAAGTCCTTGCCATCCTGGCCGAGCTCGCTGTATCGCTCGATGACCTTCATCTCCCGGCTGTGCACCAGCCGGGTTCCACCGGAAGCCATCCGGACCTTGCCGATCGCCTGGGAGACCTCGGTGCGGCGTTTGACCGCCGCCAGGATCTCGGCGTCGAGGCGGTCGATTTCTAGGCGCAGCGCGTCGATGTCGGATTCGGTGAGTTCTTCAGTAGTCATATCGTCGTTCTCCTGGTGTGGGGGTTCTGGTCTCATTCGGTCCGGGCCTCACACAAGAAACAAGCCCCGGATCGTCGATGCGGACCGCGGGGCTGTCGAGTTGAGCAGCTATGCCTCCACGGGCACCACGAACCGGTACCCGTAAAAAAATCGCTGCATCTGCACGTCGGAGAGTCTGCCACTCTGTGGCGTGCCTGCGCAAAGGGCTGTCGCCCCGCGGCGGTAGGTTGGGTGGGTCATGAGTGTGCAGGCGACCGATCGCGGGACCGATTTCAGGGCCCCCGTGGGCCCCGGAGAACTGCTCGACGGGCTCAACCCCCAGCAGCGCCAGGCGGTGCTCCATGAAGGCTGCCCGCTGCTGATCGTCGCCGGCGCCGGATCAGGCAAGACCGCGGTGCTCACCCGCCGGATCGCCTACCTGCTGGCCGCCCGGGAGGTGGGCCCGGGCCAGATCCTGGCCATCACCTTCACCAACAAGGCCGCCGCTGAGATGCGTGAGCGGGTGGCGCAGTTGGTGGGTCCGCGGGCCCGCAACATGTGGGTGTCGACCTTCCACTCCACCTGCGTGCGGATCCTGCGCAACCAGGCGTCCCTGCTGCCGGGCCTGAACTCGAACTTCTCCATCTACGACGCTGATGACTCCCGCCGCCTGCTGCTCATGATCGGCAAGGACATGGGCATCGACGTCAAGCGCTACTCGCCGCGTCTGCTGGCCACCTCGATCTCCAACCTCAAAAACGAGCTGATCACTCCTGAGGAAGCCACCGCCGCGCTGGAACCCGGCGGGGACGACCTCGCTCGTATCGTCGCCGAGGTCTACGGGGAGTACCAGCGTCGGCTGCGGGCCGCCAATGCGTTGGACTTCGACGACCTGATCGGCGAGACGGTCGCGGTGCTGCAGCGCCACCCGCAGATCGCGCAGTACTACCGGCGCCGGTTCCGGCACATCCTGGTCGACGAGTACCAGGACACCAACCACGCCCAGTACGTCCTGGTGCGTGAGCTGGTCGGGGTCGCCGCGCCCGACACCGACACGGTGCCGCCGGCGGAACTCTGCGTCGTCGGCGACGCCGATCAGTCGATCTACGCGTTCCGCGGCGCGACCATCCGCAACATCGAGGATTTCGAACGGGACTTCCCCACCGCCACCACGATCCTGCTTGAGCAGAACTATCGCTCTACCCAGACCATCCTGTCCGCGGCCAACTCGGTCATCGCCCGCAACACCGGCCGGCGGGAGAAGCGACTGTGGACCGACGCCGGCGACGGCGACCTCATCGTCGGTTACGTCGCCGATAACGAACACGATGAAGCCCGGTTCGTCGCAGGCGAGATCGACACCCTCGTCGCCAGTGCCGTTGGGGCGGCCAATCACACCTACAACCACACCTACAACGACGTCGCGGTCTTCTACCGCACCAACAACTCCTCCCGCGCCCTGGAAGAGGTGTTCATCCGCGCCGGCATCCCGTACAAGGTGGTGGGCGGCGTCAGGTTTTACGAGCGCAAGGAGATTCGCGACATCGTCGCTTATCTGCGTGTACTGGACAACCCTGGCGACGCGGTCAGCATGCGTCGGATCCTCAACACCCCCCGCCGAGGAATCGGCGACCGCGCCGAAGCGTGCCTGGCGGTCTACGCAGAGAACACCGCAAGCAGCTTCGCCGATGCGTTGGTCGCCGCCGCCGAAGGCCGGGTCCCGATGCTCAACACCCGCTCGGAAAAGGCCATCGCCGGATTCGTCGAACTGCTCGACGAACTGCGCGGCCGGTTGGATGACGAACTCGGCGACCTCGTCGATGCGGTCCTCGACCGTACCGGCTACCGCCGGGAACTGGAATCCTCCAGCGACCCGCAGGATCTGGCGAGGCTGGACAATCTCAACGAATTGGTCAGTGTCGCACACGAATTCAGCATCGACCGCGCCAACGCCGCAGCGCTGGCCGCGGAGGTAGAAGCAGGGGAAGCCGGCGAGGATGCCGGCGAGGACGTCCCGCAGACCGGGGTGTTAGCCCAGTTCCTGGAACGGGTGTCGCTGGTCGCCGACTCCGACGACATCCCGGATAACGACGCCGGCATCGTCACCCTGATGACGTTGCACACCGCCAAGGGACTGGAGTTCCCGGTGGTGTTCGTCACCGGCTGGGAGGACGGCATGTTCCCGCACATGCGGGCGCTCGGGGATCCGGGTGAACTGTCCGAGGAACGTCGGCTGGCCTATGTCGGGATCACCCGGGCGCGTCAGCGGCTCTACCTGTCGCGGGCCAAGATTCGCTCGTCGTGGGGACAGCCCATGCTCAACCCCGAGTCGCGGTTCCTACGCGAGATCCCCGAGGACCTCATTGACTGGCGGCGCACCGACCCCGGACCGGGTATGGGTTCGGGCCTCAGCGCGCCGGTGGCCGGACGCTTCGGGCCGCCCGGCGCAGGTCGGCCGTCGCCCATGCGTTCAGGGTCAGGCAAGCGGCCGCTGATCGTTCTTGAGCCGGGGGACCGGGTCAATCACGACAAGTACGGTCTGGGCCGCGTCGAGGAGGTCTCCGGTGTCGGGGAGTCGGCGATGTCGCTCATCGACTTCGGCAGCGCCGGGCGCGTCAAGCTGATGCACAACCACGCGCCGGTGCAAAGGCTCTAACCGGATCTGCACCATCGCCCGGTCGCCGGGTGCAGTGCCAGCAACAGTGCCGCCAGCGGTAACACCGGTATGAGGTACACCGGCCAGGCCACCCGGGCCCCGGAAACAAAGACACTGCCGAAGGTGACCAACGCCAACCCGGCTCCGAACGCCACCAGATAGCGGCCGGGCCGGTGGCGGAGCAGCAGCAAAATCACCCCGCATACCGTCGACCCGGCGCACACCAGCGCAAGGAAGCCCACCGCGAGGCAGAACAGCCGGTCGGTGTCCCACCATCCGCTGACGATGTCAGTGGCAAGTACGGCCGTCGGCCAGCCGCTGAGGATCGCCACTGCCGCCGCGGCGATCCCGGTGCGGGCGGACGGACGTTCGTCGCGCGGTGGGGCGATCAGCGTGGTGGGCGGTTCCGTTGGTTGGTGCTGGAGCGGAGCGCGCCGGATGAGATGGGTTCGGTCAGCATCGACCTGAGGAACCGGACCGGTCGGTTGACGCCGGATCCGGGGTGATGCGGGGCCGCTCGGCCCGGACATGGTCTAGCCGGCGTAAGGGCCGATTGAGACGCCGTGCGAGGCCAACCACGGCACCGGGTCGACCGCATTGTGGCCGCCGGCGAGCACCGAGAAGTGCAGGTGCGGGCCGGTGGAGTTGCCGCGGTTGCCGATGGTGGCGATCTGGTCGCCGGCGAACACCCGCTGGCCCACCTGCACGGTCCAGCTGTTGATGTGGCCGTAGCGGGTCACGGTGCCGTCGGAGTGGGTGATCAGCACCCAGGCGCCGTAGCCGGAGTTGGTGTACCCGGCTTCCTTCACCACGCCGTCGGCAGCGGCAAAGATCGGCGTCCCGACCGGGCCGGCTACGTCGACACCGTCGTGCAGGGCGCCCCAGCGGTAGCCGAACCCGGAGGTGAAGAGTCCGCGGGTCGGCATCGCGTACTGCGGACGCTGCAGCAGCGCCTCACGCTGCGCGCGCTCGGCGGCGTAGGCCACCCCGCGGGCGAATTCCTCGCTGTGTACGGCGGTGTTGGCCGCAGGCTTGACCGTCACCAGTTCGGGGCCACGGCTCAGCGCGGCGCCCGCCGCCGGGGTCACGTCCGAGGCCAGCACGGTGCGGGTGGTGGGCTGCTGGGCAGGCCGGATCGTGGTGACGTAGGCCGCGGCAGCGGCCGCACCAGCTGCCATGGCAGCGATCCACGCGCGGCCCTTGGCTGCGCTGGTGGGCTGGCGGCGGTGCTTGGGGGTGCGCGGCAGAACGTCGGTGACCTCGGAGCTGCTGTACATCGGCATCTCGGTACGGCGACTGCGGGCGGCGAACTCAGTCGGGACGTCCAGCAGCGGGGTCAGATCCTCGACATCAGACATGTCGGTGACCCCGAGCGATGGGGTCGCTACTGAGGCACGCGTGCCCGACTGCGCGGATGGGGCCGTCCGAAGCTGCGTCAAAACCAAATCCTCAAGTCCGTGACCAAAGCGTTATCTAGACCGGAGAACGGTAACCAAAGTGACGTAGGCGTCGCAACCCAAGTGGGAATAACGCCGGGGATTGTGACCTGTGTCACCTCAGCCCGGCGCGGGACGATTCCGCTATATAGAAGCGGTGTAACAGCCTGTCGCCTGCAGTTACAGTTCCCACGGAGCGACTTCGTCAAACTATGGACGTCAAACTATGGACCTAGTAGAGAGCCCAGCACAGAGCCAATGGACCTTTTCGAGTACCAGGCGAAGGAACTTTTCGCCAAGCACCACGTCCCCACCACACCGGGCCGGGTCACCACCTCCGCCGACGACGCCAAGGCGATCGCGCAGGAGATCGGTAGGCCGGTGATGGTCAAAGCCCAGGTCAAGACGGGTGGGCGCGGCAAAGCCGGCGGTGTGAAATACGCGGCGACCGCCGAGGACGCCTACACCCACGCGTCGAACATCCTGGGCTTGGACATCAAGGGCCACATCGTGAAGAAGTTGCTCGTCTCCGAGGCCAGCGATATTGCCGAGGAGTACTACCTGTCCTTCCTGCTTGATCGCGCCAACCGCACCTACCTGGCCATGTGCTCGGTAGAAGGCGGTATCGAGATCGAGGAGGTGGCCGCCACCAAGCCCGAGCGCCTCGCCAAGGTTCCGGTCGACGCCACCAAGGGCGTCGACGTCGCTTTCGCCCGCGAGATCGCCGAGAAGGGCCACCTTCCCGCAGAAGTGCTCGACGCGGCCGCGATCACCATCGCCAAGCTGTGGGAGGTCTTCGTCAAAGAGGACGCCACCCTCGTCGAGGTCAACCCGTTGGTGCGTACCCCCGACGATCAGATCCTGGCTCTGGACGGCAAGGTCACCCTCGACGGCAATGCCGACTTCCGGCATCCCGACCACGCGCAGTTCGAGGACAAAGAAGCCACCGACCCGCTGGAACTCAAGGCCAAACAGCACGACCTCAACTACGTCAAGCTCGACGGCGAGGTCGGCGTGATCGGTAACGGCGCCGGTCTTGTGATGTCGACCCTCGACGTCGTGGCCTACGCCGGGGAGAAGCACGGCGGGGTCAAGCCGGCGAACTTCCTCGACATCGGCGGTGGCGCCTCCGCGGAGGTGATGGCCGCCGGACTCGACGTCATCCTGGGCGACGATCAGGTCAAGAGTGTGTTCGTCAACGTCTTCGGGGGCATCACCTCGTGCGACGCGGTGGCCGGTGGCATCGTCAAGGCCCTGCAGATGCTCGGCTCGGACGCCAACAAACCCTTGGTGGTGCGCCTCGACGGCAACAACGTCGAGGAGGGCCGACGCATCCTCGCCGAGGCCAACCACCCACTGGTCACCCTCGCCGACACCATGGACTCAGGTGCCGACAAAGCTGCGGAACTGGCTCATGCGGCCGGGAAGGACGTCTAAGACATGTCGATTTTCCTCAACAAGGACTCCAAGGTCATCGTCCAGGGCATCACCGGCGGAGAGGCCACCAAGCACACCGCGCTGATGCTCAAGGCCGGTACCCAGGTGGTCGGCGGCGTCAACGCGCGCAAAGCCGGAACGACGGTGTCGCACAAGGACAAAGCCGGCAACGACATCGAGCTACCGGTGTTCGGCTCGGTCGCCGAGGCGATGGAGAAGACCGGGGCCGACGTGTCCATCGCGTTCGTCCCGCCGCAGTTCGCCAAGGATGCGATCGTCGAGGCCATCGACGCCGAGATTCCACTGCTGGTGGTGATCACCGAGGGAATTCCCGTGCAGGACACCGCATACGCGTGGGCCTATAACGTCGATCATGGCAAGAAGACGCGCATCATCGGGCCGAACTGCCCGGGCATCATCACTCCGGAAGAGGCGCTGGTCGGAATCACCCCGGCCACCATCACCGGTAAAGGTCCGATCGGTCTGGTGTCCAAGTCCGGCACGCTGACCTACCAAATGATGTTCGAGCTCAGGGATTTCGGCTTCTCGACTGCGATCGGTATCGGCGGTGACCCGGTGATCGGCACCACCCACATCGACGCCATCGAGGCCTTCGAGAAGGATCCCGAAACCAAGCTCATCGTGATGATCGGCGAGATCGGCGGTGACGCCGAGGAGCGTGCGGCCGACTACATCAAGGCCAACGTCACCAAGCCCGTCGTCGGCTACGTCGCCGGTTTCACCGCCCCCGAAGGCAAGACCATGGGTCACGCCGGTGCGATCGTTTCCGGTTCCTCGGGGACGGCTGCGGCCAAGAAGGAGGCTCTCGAGGCCGCCGGTGTGAAGGTCGGCAAGACTCCGTCGGCCACCGCGGAACTTGCCCGGGAAATCCTGAAGAACCTGTGATCCCCTGGTGAAGCCTTGGTGAAGCCCTGGTGAGTCCGCGGACGCCGGTCATCGTCGGCGTCGGCCAGTTCACCGAGCGGATCGACGATCCCGGCTACCGCGGGATGTCGTCGGTGGAACTGGCGGTGGCCGCCGCGCAGGCGGCGCTGACCGACACCGGCATACCCGTTGCGGTCGCCGAGGCGATCGACACTGTGGTCGGCATCCGGCAGTTCGAGATCTCCGGCCGCGGAATGGCGCCACTGGGCCACTCGACCAACTACCCGCGGTCGGTGGCCCAGCGGCTCGGTGCATCGCCGGCCCGCGCCATCCTGGAACCCATTGGTGGACAGGGGCCCCAGCATGCGGTCACCGAGTTCGCCGCGGCCATCGCCGCCGGACAGGCCGATGTGGTGATGGTTTTCGGCTCGGAGAACGGCTCGACTCTGAGATCGTTCGCCGACCGGTCTGACAGACCCGACCACTCCGAGACGGTCGAGGGGCAACTCGAGGATCGGGGCTTCGGGTACGAGGGGTTGTTCAACGAGTACACCGTGGCACACGGTCTGGTCGGTGCGCCTGCGCAGTACGGGTTGCTGGAGAATGCCCGACGGGGCCGGGTGGGTCTCAGTGTCGCCGACTACCGCCGGGCGATGGCTGAACTCTTTGCTCCGTTCTCCGAAGTTGCTGCCGCCAATCCGTATTCGGCCTCGCCCGTGCGACGGACCGTCTCGCAGATTCTGACCATTGATCCGGCTAACCGGATGATCTGCGATCCGTACCCCCGCCTGCTGGTTGCGCGCGACCAGGTTAACCAGGGCGCCGCAGCGGTTCTGACGTCGGTGGAGACCGCACGCCGTCTCGGGATACCGGAAGAGAAGTGGGTGTATCTGCGCGGTCATGCCGACCTCGTCGATCAGCCGCTGCTGGATCGGGCCGACCTGAGTTTCAATTCCGCTTCGATCCTCGCGGTGAACGAGGCACTGCGGGTCGCCGGAGTCGGATTGGACGGTATCGGAACCTTCGATCTGTACAGCTGTTTCCCGGTGCCGGTGTTCAACTTCTGCGACGGCACCGGACTGGGCACCGACGACCCGCGCGGTCTGACCCTGACCGGTGGGTTGCCCTATTTCGGCGGGCCCGGCAACAGCTACTCACTGCACGCCATCGCCGAGACGGTGACTCATATGCGTTCACGGCCAGGCGATTTCGGGTTGGTAGCTGCCAACGGCGGCATCATCAGCAAGTATTCGGTAGGGGTGTACTCAACCACGGCCGCGGACTGGGCGTCGGATCAGAGCGCGGAGCTGTGCGCCGAGGTCGCCGCCCGCCCGGCCACCCCGGTGGCCGAACAGGCCGACGGGGCGGCAACCATTGAGACCTACACGGTGCGCTACGACTGGCCGGTGCGCACCGGCATCATCGTCGGCCGACTGGACTCCGACGGCAGCCGTTTCCTGGCGCTCACCGATGATTCCGAACTGGTTGGCCTGCTCAGCGAAGGCGAGCCGTTGGGTGCGCGAATCACCGTCAGTCACAACGGTAAAACCAACCAGGCGGTCCTCGGTTAGGTCAGGGCGGCAAGCTTGCCGGCCAGTCGCTCGACGTAGGCCCCGACCTCTTCGGGTGATTTGTCCGGCAACCCGAACAGCACCTCGGTGACTCCGATCTGCGCCCAGTGCTCCAGCTTCTCGGGCACCGGCTTGAAATCCAGCGCGACGATCTGCGGCGCGCCCTCCCGGCCGGCATCCGCCCAGATTTCGCGCAGCATCCTCACCGGGGCGTCGATATCGAAATCTCTTGGCGTGGTGATCCATCCGTCGGCGCTGCGGGCGATCCACTTGAAGTTCTTCTCGGTCCCTGCCGCACCGACCAGGACGGGCACGTGCGTCTGGACCGGCTTGGGCCATGCCCAACTGGCTCCGAAGTTCACGAACTCCCCGGCGTAGGCGGCTTCCTCTTTCGTCCACAGCGCACGCATTGCCTCGATGTATTCCCGCAGCATGGTGCGCCGGCGGCCCGGTGGAACATTGTGATCGCCCAACTCGTCGGTGTTCCAGCCGAAGCCGACGCCCACGCTGACTCGGCCACCGGACAGGTGATCAAGGGTGGCAATCGTTTTCGCCAGGCTGATCGGGTCGTGTTCTACCGGCAGTGCGACCGCCGTGGACAGCCGGACCCGGGATGTCACCGCCGCGGCAGTGGCCAGGCTGACCCACGGGTCCAGTGTTCGCATATAGCGGTCGTCGGGCAGCGTCTCATCGCCGGTGGTCGGGTGCGCAGCCTCCCGCTTGACCGGGATGTGGGTGTGTTCGGGGACGTAGAAGGTGGTGAAGCCGTGGTCGTCGGCGAGCTTGGCGGCCGCTGCCGGTGTGATGCCGCGGTCACTGGTGAACAGCACGAGCCCGTAATCCATGAGCAGAATTAGAACGTGTTCTAGGTCGGGCGGGCAACCCCTGCGCCGGCGTGTCCGGGCGATAACGGCCAATACCGGCGGTGTGGGCGGGGCGTGGGATCAGCCGTAGCTCCAGCACCGTGCGCTAGCGTGGGTTCCGGACGTCAAGTCCCTCACCCTGAGGAGAGACCATGACCTACCCGCCCGCCAATCCGGGCTATCCGGCTCCGCAGCAACCCGGCGGATACGGCGGTCCAGCCGTTCCGGCACCCACTGCCGGTTCGGGCAAGGCCCCTGCCTACCTGACCCTGGGTGTGGTGATCCTCGGCCTGGCCGCCTACTTGGCCAGCTTCGGTCCGCTGTTGAGTATCAACGCCGAGATGGGGCCGTTCGGCGGTGCCGAGTTCACCGCCAGCGGCCTGAGCTACTGGACGGTGGCCGCCCTCATCGCCGCGCTGCTGGCCGCCGTCGGCCTGCTTCCCAGGACGCCCCGGTCCTACACGGCGGTCGTCGCGGTGTCCGCGGTGCTGGGACTGCTGCTGGTCATCGGTCAGGTCGTCAACCGGCCCTCCGGTGTTTCCGTCGGATGGGCCTTATGGCTGGTTCTGCTGTTCACGCTGCTGCAAGCCGGCGCCGCGGTCACGGCGCTGCTCTTTGAAACCGGAGTGCTCACCGCCCCGGCGCCTCGGCCGCGCTACGAGCAGTACGGCCAGTACGGCCCTCCGCCCGGCGGTTATTACGGTCAGCCCGGCGTTCAGGGTCAGCCCGGCGTTCAGGGCCCCCCGCAACGCCCCGGCTATCCGGCCCAATACCCCGGTTACCCCGCAGGATCGGGATCGGTCGGCGGGTACGCCGTCCCTGACACCAGTGCCCCGGACACCCCGCCGACCGGTTTCCCCAGCTACACGCCCCCCGCCACGGGTTCGGTTCAGCAGCCGTCGTCGGGATCGAATCCTCCGGCGGATTCCGCTGGGTCCACTTCGGGCACCAGCCAGCCCTGACGCCGCGCGTTAGCGTTTCGCAAAACCGATCCGAAGAGTGACGAGGACTCAGGGCAGGGCGCCGGTGGCCCCCGGCCCCCCGCAGCCGCGTGATTTGGTGCGGGTGGCATTCGGCCCGTCGCTGGTCGCTGTGGTCATCATCGCGGCGATCACACTGGTTCAGCTTGTCGTGGCCAACAGCGACCTGACCGGCACCCTAGGAGCTGTCGCGAGCCTTTGGCTGGCCGCGCATCAGGTGCCGGTCTCGATCGCCGGCCAGCAACTCGGTGCCCTGCCGCTGGCACCGGTTGCCCTGATGGTGTGGGCGACGGCCCGCACCACCGCTGTGATCACCCCTGAGCGGTGTTCGTGGTTCCTCCTGCGGTGGATCGTTGCTTCAGCGCTGGGCGGACCGCTCTTGGTTGCGGCAGTTGCGTTGGCGGTAGTCCACGACGCCGCGTCGGTGATCACCGATCTGCAGACGCCCAACGCGTTGCGGGCGTTCACCTGGGTGGCCGTCGTACACGGCCTGGGGGCGGCGATCGGGGTGTGGCCGCGGGTGAAATCCCGAGTGATCGCGCGCCTTGGTCTTCCGGGCTGGGTAACCGACGCGGTCCGGCCGGCGATGATCGGCGCCGCAGCGTTGTTGGCGCTGTCCTGCGCCGCGGTGGCCGCATCGCTGGTCGTGCACTGGTCCACCATGCATGAGTTGTATGGCATCACCGGCTCGTTCTTCGGCCAACTCAGCCTCACCGTCTTGTCGTTGCTCTATCTGCCCAATGTGGTGCTCGGCGCGGCCGCGGTGACCGTCGGTTCCAGCGCGCATATCGGCTTCGCGACGTTCAGCGCGTTCACCGTTTTCGGCGGAGACATTCCGGCGTTGCCGATTCTGGCCGCAGCGCCGACGCCGCCACTGGGACCGGTCTGGGTTGCGCTGCTGATCATCGGCGCCGCCTCAGGCGTGGCGATCGGCCAGCAGTGCGCACGACTACCGCTGCCGCTCCCGTTGGCCATGGCCAAACTGGCGGTGGCCACACTGCTCGCGGCGGTGACCTTGGCGCTGCTGGCTTTCGCCGCAAGTGGACCGCTCGGCAATTTCGGCCACGTCGGCGTCGACCAGGCGACCTTCGGACCGGCGGTCGTCTTCTGGTTCCTGCTCATCGGCGGACTCACGGTGGTGATGGCCGGGGGCGTCAGCCGCGGGCCCGCCGTCCCGGCACCGTCGTCGCGTGATGTCGTGGCCGGGCCCGCGGCGGAAAGTCGTGCCGAATCCCGCCCCGAGCGCACAGTCGATGAACAACCCGAACCCGAACCTGAGCCGGAACCGGAGCCCCAGCCCGAGCCCGAGGCGCCCATCGAAGAACCTGCGCCGGGGCCTCCGCCACCGCCGGTGACGCCCGCGCCGGACGTCGAGGACCTCGAGGACCTGATGTTCGTCGATGCCGATATCGATGCCGATATCGAAGCCGATATCGAGGCCGACCTCGAGGCCGATATCGATACCGAGGGTCCCCAGCCGCCGACCGGCACCGGATAGCGGCATCGCCCCGTCGTCTCCGACCCGTGCCCGGTCCGGCCACCTGCACACCACGCCGATAGGCTCATCGCCGTGTCAGCGCCCGACCCGATCCGCGTGCCGCCCAGCGCACCGGCGCGGCTGGTGGTGCTGGCCTCCGGCACCGGGTCACTGCTGCAGTCACTGCTGAACGCCTGCAACGCACCAGCCGGCGACTACCCGGCGCGGGTGGTCGCCGTCGGCGTCGACCGGGACTGCCGGGCCGCCACGATCGCCGCCGACGCCGGGATCCCCGCGTTCACCGTCCGACTGAGGGACTACCCCGCGCGGTCCGACTGGGATGCCGCCATCGCCGACGCGACCGCCGGCCACGACCCGGACCTGATCGTGTCGGCGGGGTTCATGAAAATCCTCGCCCCCGAATTCCTGGCGCGCTTTGAAGGCCGGGTGGTCAACACCCATCCCGCGCTGCTGCCGTCCTTCCCCGGCGCCCACGCGGTGTCGGACGCGCTGAGTTACGGAGTCAAGGTCACCGGGTGCACCGTCCACCTGGTCGATGCCGGAATGGATACCGGGCCGATTCTGGCTCAGGAGGCCGTCGAGGTGCGCGACGGCGACTCCGAGGAGACACTGCACGAACGGATCAAGGTCGTCGAACGACGGCTGTTGGTCGATGTGCTGGCCGCGCTGGCGAGGCGCGGCGTGACGTGGAGCGGCAGAAAGGCGACCCTGGGAATGGTGCAAGCATGACGGCTCAGACTCTGATCGGTAAGAAGGGCATCCGGCGCGCGTTGATCAGCGTGTACGACAAGAGCGGTCTGATCCCGCTCGCCCAGGGATTGCACGAACTCGGCGTGGATATCGTCTCGACTGGTTCGACCGCCAAAACCATTGCGGATAAGGGCATTCCGGTGACACCGGTGGAGTTCGTCACCGGCTTCCCGGAGATCCTCGATGGTCGGGTCAAGACGTTGCACCCGCACGTCCACGCCGGGCTTCTGGCCGATACCCGCAACCCAGAGCATGTCGCGGCGCTGCAGAGGCTCAAGATCGAACCCTTCGACCTGGTGGTGGTCAACCTCTACCCGTTCAGCGAAACCGTGGACTCCGGTGCCGAAGCCGACGAGTGCGTGGAGCAGATCGACATCGGCGGTCCCTCGATGGTGCGGGCCGCCGCCAAGAACCACGCCAGCGTCGCCGTTGTGGTCGAGCCTCTCGGTTACGACGGAGTCCTGGCTGCGGCCCGGGCCGGCGGCTTCACCCTGGAGGAGCGAAAGAAATTGGCGGCGTTGGCGTTCCGGCACACCGCCGAGTACGACATCGCGGTAGCCGGCTGGATGGGTTCGACCCTGGCGCCGGAGCAAGACGACCTACCGGCCAACCTCCCGGCGTGGCTGGGCCGGAACTGGCGGCGCACATCGGTGCTGCGGTACGGGGAGAACCCCCATCAAAGAGCCGCTCTCTACAGCGACGACGTGGGCTGGCCCGGTCTGGCGCAGGCCGAACAGCTGCACGGTAAAGAAATGAGCTACAACAACTTCACCGACGCCGATGCGGCCTGGCGCGCGGCCTTCGACCATCAGCAGATCTGCGTGGCGATCATCAAGCATGCCAATCCGTGCGGGATCGCGCTCTCCTCGACGTCCGTGGCCGACGCCCACCGCAAGGCGCACGCTTGCGATCCGCTGAGCGCCTTCGGCGGGGTGATCGCCACCAACACCGAGGTGACGTGCGAGATGGCCGAACAGGTCTCGGAGATCTTCACCGAGGTCATCGTGGCGCCCGCCTACGAGGAGGGCGCGGTCGCGATCCTGGCCCGCAAGAAGAACATCCGGGTACTACTGGCCTCCGAACCGGCCATCGGCGGCATGGAGATCCGCCAGATCGCCGGTGGGCTGCTGATGCAGGAGCGCGACGAACTCAACGCGCCGGGGGACGATCCGGCGAACTGGACACTGGCCACCGGTCGGCCGGCCGACGACGCCACACTGGCCGACCTGGCTTTCGCCTGGCGTACCTGCCGCGCGGTGAAGTCCAACGCCATCGTCGTGGCCGCCGATGGCGCGACGATCGGTGTCGGCATGGGGCAGGTGAACCGCGTGGATGCCGCACGACTGGCGGTGGAGCGTGGCGGGGACCGGGTCCGCGGCGCGGTGGCCGCTTCGGACGCCTTCTTCCCCTTCCCGGACGGCCTGGAGGTCCTGACGGCCGCCGGCGTCACGGCCATCGTGCATCCGGGTGGGTCGGTTCGTGACGACGAGGTGACCGCTGCGGCGGCTGCGGCGGGGATCTCGCTATACCTCACCGGCGCAAGGCACTTCGCGCACTAACAGCGCCGGTCGATGTACTCCTGATAGCCGCGCCCGGTGAACTTCTCGCCGCGCCAGGTGGATTCGTGCCGGAATCCGGTGACGAATCCGCTGCCGAGGCCGAAGGTGAACGTGGTGTCGAGTTCTGCTCTCACATCGAGTACCACCCCGGTCTCGTCGCGGGCGGTGAACCGGGTGACCGCCGGCAGTCGCATCGGAATCCCGTACGGGGTGTCCTGTGGTGTCGGTCGGTACTGCTCGACGCGGAACTCGGTCCGACCGAGGCTGCGGCCGTAGGTGTTTCGGCTGCGGTGCAGAGCCGTCGTGATGAATGGTCTGCCTCCGATGCGGTGATGGCTCAGCAGCACCTGATCGTCTGGCCCGAGATTGATGATCTGATAGACGAAGAGATCCAGCGGCGCCTTCAGTGACGCCGGCAACGGAGTCGAGCGCAGCTGATAAGGGCTCGGGCACGCGCCGTATTCGAATGCGCACAGACCCGCGACCTCGGTGGTGTCGGAGGTTGTGTCGGAGGCGGTCGAGAATCGTCCGCGGTATTCGGTGAGCAGGCTGAGGTGCTTGTAGACCGGGTTGCGCACGAACCAGGTGACCTTGTCGGTGTTGGTCAGGCGCAGATCGGCCTGCACCCCGCCGAAGCGACCGCTCAAGTGGTACTCCGGATAACCGCCGGAGATCGTCAGGTCGTCGCCGAACTTCGCCAGCGACCCATCGGGCTTGCAGACGAAGTCGCGGTTGGTGGAGTAGTTGCCGAAATGCTCGGGATATGACGCTGCCGTGCCGATGACGACGGAGGCGTTGCGACGCGGGCGGTCGACCAGCGCGTGGTCGTTGTCGAACGCCAATGACCCGGTGGCCCCGATCAACGACATCATCGAGAAGAATCGGTGCGGTTCGGGAAGGTCCGGGATCATCACCCCGTAGTGGGTCCAGCCGAACCTCTTCGAGGCGACATGCGGCACCATGATCTCGGGCTCGTCGAAGGGCAGCCGGGATGCCGACTCGGCATTGTCGAGGACTGTCATCAGCCCGGTGAGAGACCGGCGGATCGCCGATGCGGCTGCCGCATGCATGACGAGATCCTGTCAGAACCCGCTGGGATCGAGCACACGCTCGACAGCAGTCGTAGCGTGGAGGGCGTGACTGCACCGAGTGCCCCGAGCGACCTGCCCAAGACCCTCGGCGAACTGCGCGCCTCCGGGCATCGCGAGCGCAGCGTCAAGCAGGAGATCCGGGAGAACCTGTTGACCGCCCTGGCTGACGGCGAGGAGGTGTGGCCGGGGATCTTCGGGTTCGAGGACAGTGTGTTGCCGCAGTTGGAGCGCGCGCTGATCGCCGGCCACGACTTCGTCCTGCTCGGTGAACGCGGTCAGGGCAAGACCCGACTCCTGCGCTCGCTGGCCAACCTGCTCGACGAGTGGACGCCGGTGATCGAGGGCTCCGAACTGGGTGAACATCCCTACTCGCCGATCACCCCGCAGTCGATCCGTCGGGCCGGCGAACTCGGCGACGATCTGCCGGTGGCCTGGCGGCACCGAAGCGAGCGCTACACCGAGAAGCTGGCCACCCCGGATACCAGCGTGGCCGACCTGGTCGGCGATATCGACCCCATCAAGGTGGCCGAGGGCCGGACGCTGGGGGACCCGGAGACCATCGCCTACGGCTTGATCCCGCGAGCGCACCGCGGCATCGTCGCAGTCAACGAACTGCCCGACCTCGCCGAACGGATCCAGGTGGCGATGCTCAACGTGATGGAGGAGCGGGATATCCAGGTTCGTGGCTACACCCTGCGACTACCGCTGGACGTGCTGGTGGTGGCCAGCGCCAACCCAGAGGACTACACCAACCGCGGCCGGATCATCACCCCGCTCAAGGACCGTTTCGGCGCTGAGATTCGCACTCACTATCCGCGTGAACTGGACGCCGAAGTAGGGGTGATGGAGCAGGAGGCGCACCTGACCGCGCACGTACCGGCGTATCTGCTGCAGATCGTCGCCCGGTTCACCCGGCTGCTGCGCGAGTCGCACTCGGTGGATCAGCGCTCCGGGGTCTCGGCCCGCTTCGCCATCGCCGCGGCGGAGACGGTGGCCGCCTCAGCCCGGCATCGCGGCGCAGTGCTCGGCGAGGAGGAACCGGTGGCCCGGGTGGTGGATCTGGGCACCGTGATCGACGTGCTTCGGGGCAAGCTGGAGTTCGAGTCCGGCGAGGAAGGCCGCGAGCTGGCTGTGCTGGAACATCTGCTGCGACGTGCCACCGCCGACACCGCGCAGAAAGCCCTGGGTGGTATCGACGTCGGGCCGCTGGTGGCCGCCGTCGAGCAGTCGACGGTGACCACGGGCGAGCAGGTGCCCGCCAAGGATGTGCTCGCGGCGCTGCCCGACCTTCCGGTGATCGACAAGATCGCCGAGCGGCTCGGTGCGAGCAGCGAGGGCGAGCGCGCCGCCGCACTCGAACTGGCCCTGGAGGCGCTGTATCTGGCCAAGAAGATCGACAAGAACTCCGACGACGGCGAAACGGTCTATGGCTAAATCTCACCGCTCGCACGACTCCCTCTACTCCGCCTACACCGGCGGCCCCGACCCGCTGGCTCCTCCGGTGGATCTGCGCGAGGCGTTGGAGCAGATCGGCCAGGACGTGATGGAGGGCGCGTCGCCCCGCCGGGCGCTGCAGGAGCTTCTGCGTCGCGGTAACAAGAACCTCAAGGGCGCCGATCGACTGGCCGCGGAGGTCAATCGTCGTCGCCGGGAACTGTTGCAGCGCAACAATCTTGACGGAACGCTGCAAGAGATCAAAAAGCTCCTCGACGAGGCTGTGCTGGCCGAGCGTAAGGAATTGGCTCGGGCCTTAGACGATGACGCGCGCTTCTCCGAAATGCAGATCGAGTCGCTGTCCCCGTCACCGGCCAAAGCCGTGCAGGAGTTGTCCGAATACAACTGGCGCAGCCCCGAGGCCCGACAGCGCTACGAGCAGATCAAGGACCTGATGGGCCGGGAGATGCTCGATCAGCGGTTCGCCGGGATGAAGAAGGCGTTGGAGAACGCAGGAGACGAAGACCGCCAGGCCGTCAACGAGATGCTCGACGACCTCAACGACCTCCTCGACAAGCATGCGCAAGGTGCCGACACCCAAGAAGACTTCGATGACTTCATGGCCAAGCACGGCCGGCACTTCCCGGAGAATCCCCGCAACGTCTCCGAACTGCTCGACTCACTGGCCAAGCGCGCCGCCGCCGCGCAACGCTTCCGCAACAGCCTGAGCCCCGAGCAGCGCGCCGAGTTGGATGCCCTGGCACAGCAGGCGTTCGGCTCACCCCAGCTGATGGAATCCCTCAGCCGGCTGGACTCGCACCTTCGGGCCGCCCGGCCGGGCGAGGACTGGGACGGCTCGGCGCAGTTCTCCGGGGACAACCCGCTCGGCATGGGACAGGGCGCCCAGGCGATGGCCGATATCGCCGAACTCGACCAGCTGGCCGAGCAGCTCTCGCAAAGCTACCCGGGTGCCACCATGGACGACGTCGACCTCGACGCCCTGGCCCGCCAGCTCGGCGACCAGGCGGCCGTCGACGCCCGCACCCTGGCCGAGTTGGAGCGAGCGCTGATGGAACAGGGTTTCCTCGACCGGGGCTCGGACGGCAAGTGGAGGTTGTCCCCCAAGGCCATGCGGCAGCTCGGACGGGCGGCGCTTCGCGATGTGGCCCAACAACTTTCCGGCCGACATGGCGAGCGGGAGACTCGTCGCGCCGGGGCGGCAGGGGAGTTGACCGGGGCGACACGGCCATGGGAGTTCGGGGATACCGAGCCCTGGAACGTGACCCGGACCGTGACGAACGCCGTTCTGCGCCGCGCCGGCAGATCCGATGATGAGCCGCTGCGGATCGCCGTGGACGACGTCGAGGTCTCGGAAACCGAGACTCGCACCCAGGCGGTGGTGGCACTACTGGTCGACACCTCGTTCTCGATGGTGATGGAGAACCGCTGGCTGCCGATGAAGCGCACCGCGCTGGCGCTCAACCAGCTGGTGAGCACCAGGTTCCGTTCGGACGCCCTGCAGATCATCGCCTTCGGCCGCTACGCGCGCACAGTGACCGCTGCCGAACTGACCGGCCTGGAAGGCGTCTATGAGCAGGGCACCAACCTGCACCACGCACTGGCACTGGCAGGTCGTCATCTGCGTCGGCACCCCAGCGCGCAGCCCGTGGTGCTGGTGGTGACCGACGGGGAGCCCACCGCCCACCTGGAGTCCTTCGAAGGTTCGCGGCCCGCAACCGTGTATTTCGACTACCCGCCGCACCCGCGCACCATCGCGCACACCGTGCGCGGTTTCGACGAGGTGGCCAGGCTTGGGGCCCAGGTCACCATCTTCCGACTCGGCGATGATCCCGGACTGGCCCGGTTCATCGACCAGGTGGCCCGCCGGGTGGAGGGCAGGGTCGTCGTGCCCGATCTCGACGGGCTGGGTGCGGCAGTGGTGGGGGACTATCTGCGGTCCCGACGTCGGCGCGGTTGACCACCCAGGCCCCGCTCGAACCACGCGGCATTGCTCGTCGGCCGTTATCATTCGGTTACCATGTGGTCGGCACGGAAGTCGACCCCCGCCAGGTGTTTGCTGGCGGCTAATGGCCCGGTTGCCGACCGGATCGGTTCACTGAAGGCGAATCTGCGGATGCTGGCAAACAATATGGGCTTCTCGCCCGGCTGAGAGCCGGATGAGAATAGGCCTAACCAGGACTGATGGATGCCAGCAAACTTTCCCAGGTTTCGGGAAACTCCCCGCTCATAGGCTGAGCTGGGGTGATGTGGTTCAGTCAACGGGCGTCAATTTTCGGTCTTCAATTTGCCTAGCGGCAAACATCCCCGTATTATCAGGTCAACCATCTGAGGATGGGGCTCAGCAAACTGTGACCCGCTATGCCGGCGGGACG
>DAIPYT010000053.1:0-18565 GCA_036782595.1 Mycobacterium sp.
GTCTAGTATAGAACGTATGTTCGATATGACGGCATGGGATCCAGGCGGCTCGGAGTCCGAGTTGGTGGACGGGATCGCTGAACTGGAGCGGTTGAAAGCCGCTGCCGCGGCACGACAGGCCAGGTTGGCCGCGGCCCTCGACGCCGCCCGCCGCCGCGCCGAGGCGGCCGCCGGAGTGCCCGCGGAGCGTCGCGGGCGGGGCGTCGCTGCCGAGGTCGCGCTGGCCCGGCGGGATTCACCGGCGCGCGGCAGCCGGCACCTCGGGTTCGCCAAGGCACTTGTTAACGAGATGCCACACACCCTGGCCGCACTCGAAGCCGGCGCGCTCTCGGAGTGGCGGGCCACCATCGTGGTGCGGGAGTCGGCGTGCCTGGATATCGAGGATCGACGGCGGCTCGATGTCGAACTGTGCTCGGATGCAACAGCTTTGGACGGTGTCGGTGATGCCGCCCTGGCCGCGGCCGCCAAGGCGATCGCCTACCGGCTGGACCCGCACGCCGTGGTTGACCGTGCCGCCCGTGCGCATCACGACCGCACCGTCACCATCCGGCCCGCCCCCGACACCATGACCTACGTGACCGCGCTGCTCCCGGTCGCCCAGGGAGTTTCGGTGTACGCCGCTCTCAAGCGGGAGGCGGATATCTGTTGCGACGGGCGTTCGCGTGGCCAGGTCATGGCGGACACGCTCTTCGAACGCGTCACCGGTCGTTCCGCCGCCCAGGCTGTGCCGGTTGCCGTCAACCTGGTGATCTCCGATCAGGCATTGGTGGGAATCGAGAATTGCGCCGCCGCGATTGTCGGGTACGGATCGGTTCCGTCGGCGGTGGCGCAGAGCCTCATCGCCGACGCCGTCGCCGATCCCGCCTCACTGGCCACGCTGCGCAGGCTTTACGCCAAGCCCTCTACTGGCGCGTTGGTGGCTATGGAATCGCGGTCGCGATTGTTCCCCAAAGGGCTCGCCGAATTCATCGGCTTGCGAGACCAACGCTGTCGCACCCCCTACTGCGATGCGCCCGTTCGCCACCGCGACCATGCCAGACCGCACCGGCGGGGCGGCCGCACGAGCGGGATCAATGGACTGGCATCTTGCGAACGCTGTAACTACACCAAAGAGTCACACGGCTGGACGGTGAGCACCGGAACCGACGAAAGAGGTTCGCACACCGCCACATACACAACACCGACCGGGGCGCACCATCACTCGACCGCCCCACCGGCCCCCGGCACGCCGGCGAAGCCCTTCAGTGATATCGAGGTGTGGCTGAACAACCGGCTCGCGCCCCAGATGCTGATCGCCTGACACCTACCTCTTCTGGGCAGCCGCCAGGCGCGCCTTGAACTCCGGTGACTCGATCGTGAGGGCTTGCGGACCCAGTTCGATGTTCTTTGCGGCTTCGTGGTGGTCGGCGTCGTTGAATCCGGGGATGGCGGTGGCCCGCATCGACGCCTTGGTGGCCAGCACCACCTCGCGGGGTGCGGCGGCCGGTCCGGCCGCCAGTTCCAACGCCGCGGCCAACGGGTCCTCGGATAACTGGAGGGCCAAGCCGTGGCGCACCGCCGATTCGGCGTCGAAACGCATCCCGAAAAGCAGAGCGGCGCGAGCCACCTGCGGCCCGACGGCCCGCTGCAACATCCAGGTCGCGCCGCCGCCGGGATGGATCCCCAACTTTTGGAAGCGCGGATCGAACATCGCATGCGGCCCGGCAATGCGGATGTCGGCAGCCAACGCCAGGTTCATCCCGGCGCCGACAGCCGCGCCGTTCACCGCGGCAATGGTGGGAAGCGAACAGCGGCCCACGGCCATGAAGCCCGCGTAAATTCGCTCCAAGCCCTCGCGGGCCGCCGCGCCCAGTGCCGAGAGATCCGCGCCCGCGCAGAATGCCTTGCCCGCACCGGTCACCACCACGGCATGGGCACCCCGATCCGCCTCAGCGCGTCCGACGGCGTCCTTGAGTTGCTCCGACATCGCCTCGGTGACCGCGTTACGTCGGTCGGGGTCGTTGACCGTGACCACCGCGACGCGGTCGATTACCTCGTAAAGCACCAGATCCGCCACGGAAACCGAGGCTAACAGGGGCTCGGGCCGACTAACTACGTGGAGCCATCGCCTGCTCGGCGACAACGCCCAATGCCGGTCCCAAAGTCTGGGCGTAGGAGACCGTCAGGTGGTTGTCGTCGCGGAACACCAGATCGTTGCCGACCACGACGGGACACACCTCCGCTGTGCAGAACCAGTCTGAGACGACCGCATAACTCCCGCCGCCCGCGCCGGTTGCGTGCATTTCGGCGGCGATTCCGTTGGCGTCCAACCCATCCGCGCGTAGTGGTGCGCACGCCAGCGCGTCCTCAAGGCTGCCGGACAGGCACACCGGCACGTCGGTGTGCGGGTCGGGGACCGGGCCGAGCACCAGCACCCGCGCTCCCGTCGTCGCCCGCAGGTCCGCCACCAGTGCCCTCAGGCTCTCGATCCACGCCGGGTCGTAGCTGGTGAAGCCGAAGTCCGCGTCATAACGGCGCGACATGCTCACCACCACCAGTCGCGGCCGCTCGCTGGCCAGTAGTGCCAGCGCCTCCTGCCGCCACTGTTCGCACTCGGAGTACGGCCTATCGAGATAGGGGCTGATGATCGGCAGGTTCTGCAGCGGGCAGGTGACCTTGGCCATCGTCACCAACCGCCAATGTCGTTGCTGGGCAACCCGGTCGAGCGCGGGGTGCCACATCGCGGCGTGCGAATCGCCGATCAGTGCGACCGTGGTGGCTGCATCGGGATCACCGGAAACACATTCCGGCGCCCCAACGTCGAGCCAGAACCGCACACACCCGTCGAAGAACACCGACGGCTTGTTCCCGGCTGCCTCGTCGAGTGGGGGAGAGAGGTCTACCGGGACTGCCGAAGGGTGAGCCGAGGCCGCGACCGCGGCGCGGATCGCCTCGAAGGGGTCGGTGGACCCGACGGCGGGATCACTGCCGGGAACTGCGCGCTCCGCGGCGTGCACCACGGCCGCGGACGCCGGAGTTCCGCGGCCCACCGGGGTCGGAACCAGCATCGGAAACAGCAGCGCGGCACAGACCGCCGCGGCCGTGATCGCACTGCCCAACGCAAGGCTGCGCCCGGCTGAGCCCCGCAACCGTCGCGCGTACCGGACCGGCCGTTCGACGAACCGCAGTGTCAGTGCCGCCAAGACCAACGACGCGAACACCGCCGCGGTCTTGCCGGCCCAGCCGAGGGGGTGCCCGGCCACCATCGGTGCGAACACCAGCAGCGGCCAGTGCCAGAGGTACCACGAGTAGGACAACCGTCCGATGGCCCGCATCCATCGCAGTGACAGAAGGCGTCCCGCGCCCCACGTCGGCCTCGCGCAGCCCGCCCCGATCACCAGAGCGGTGCCGAGTACCGGTATCAATGCCGCGGTGCCCGGATAGGGCGTTCTGTCGTCGAGGCGGACGATCGCCATACCGATCAAGGCGAGGCCGCCGAAACCGGCCAGTGCGGCGAAACCCGGGGGCAATCGTCGCCAGATGGGGACCGACAGCGCGATCACTGCGCCGATGGCCAACTCCCAGGCCCGGGTGGGCAGGGAGAAGAACGCCCACGGCGGCGAGGTCTGAGTCCACTGCACCGCCAAGGTCAGCGACACCGCGATCACCAGGGCTAATCCGGCCAGATACGCCGCCCGCACCCCCTTGAACAGCGCGCCGAGGCCGAGCATCAGAGCCGGCCACACCAGATAGAACTGTTCCTCCACCCCCAAGGACCAGTAATGCTGAAACGGGGAGGGTGCACTGTGGCCTAGATAGTCGGTGCCGGTCATGGCGAACCGGTAATTTCCCGCGTAGAGCGCGCTGGCCACGCCGTCGTCGAGCACCGACCGGGCCTGCAGGGGAGGCAGCAGCACGGTGGTGGCTGCAGCAGTGGCGACCAGCACCAGGGCCGCTGCCGGCAGTAGCCGACGAGCCCGTGCCGCGTAGAAAGCGGCCAGGTGCAAGCGGCCGTCAAACGAGAGTTCGGACCAGAGCAGTCCGGTGATCAGAAAGCCCGAGATGACGAAAAAGACATCGACGCCGACGAATCCACCCGCAACCGCCCCGGTATGAAAGGCGACGACGGCCAGGACTGCCACCGCGCGCAGCCCCTCGATATCCGGCCGGAACTGTGGCCTCGGCCGTCTCGGCTGGGGCCTACGCACGCCCACATTCTGGTGGCGGTAGGGCGGCCCGCGTGGTTGCCACGCCCTGTCAGGAACTCAGGTCGCTGATTCCGACGATGCCATCCTCGATGGCTCTGGCCAGCAGTGCCGACTTAGTCGGTGCGGACCGACCGGAATTGGCGTATTTCACCCGCACCCGTTGCACATGGGTGCGGACCGTGGCCGGCGCGATCTGCAGGACCCGGGCGACATCTTCTTTGCTGTCGGTACGAAGCCAGGCCTTCAGGACCTGCCTCTCCCGATCCGAGAGGGTGAGCCGCCCACGTGCGCGGGACTGCTCCAGTGCGTCGGCCATCCGCGGACTGACGTAACGCTGCCCCTTACCGGCATGGCTCAAGGCCGCCATCAGGTGTTCCATGCCGTCCGATTTGGACACATAGGACAGGACGCCGGCGTCGAGACTGGACAGGACGATCTCTGGGGCGGTCAGCCGCGAGTGGACCACCACCGCAGGGCCCGCGGCGCACAGTTCGCGCAGACAGTCCAGGTCGGGGGCTTGGCCGTCCTCCTGGATCTCGGTCACCAGGATGTGGACGTCGTATTGGGCGCGTAGCCAAGCCAGGCACTCCGCGGTACTGGCGAAGCTGCCGGCGACGGTCACGTGCTCTCCGGAGAGCCACGACTGAAGGCCGGCCCGGACGACGTCATGCTCGTCGACCACCGCCACCCGCGTGGTTACCAAAGCCACAGCACTGCCCCCCGGACCCCGATGACGCGTCAGCGTCGTCGCTGCGACTTTAATTGACGCGGGCGTGAGTCGTGGGCTGTAGGGGCGAACTCGTCATCAGCCGTGCAGAGCATCTGCGACGCGCGGGCCGGGATTGCGTTTTGGGACTGTGGTCTGATATTAACGCTGCATGACAAATGTGTCTTTGAGTCGGAAGTTTGCGCTGGTTGTTGGGGGGCTGGCCATCGCCGGCATGGGACTCACGGTCGGCTGCAGCGCCAAGCAGTCCCCGGCCCCGACCGAACAGACGGACAACCAGGTCGATTCCAAGCGGGCCAAGGACGACTCCGGAGCCGATTCCGGATCCAAGAACTCCTACGCCCCCAAGGTGAAGGCGCCGGCGGCACCGAACGCCAAGCCGGGTAACACTCCGGGCGACAACTGACTCTTCTGACTCTTCTCTCGGTGGCACCGCGGTTTTCCTTCCCGGGTGTCACTATCGCGGTTGCGCTCTTGGCTGCGGGATGCAGTTCGGCTGCACCCCAGCCGAAGATGACGGTGGCCTACGAAGATGCCAAAAGCGGTCAGGCAATCGCCGGCCGATCTCTGATGATGCGGACCCACCTTCTCGAGAACGTTGCCGAAAAGGTCAACGGCACTATCAAACTGCCGCAAGACATCTCCTTGGTCGGGGCACAGTGCGACGAGCCGAACGCGTTCTGGAATTTCGCCGAAAAGAAGATCACCCTCTGCTACGAGGACGCCCTCCTCAGCTTGCGTTCCTTCAAAGCGGCCGGCGACGTCGATCCGATCCCGGCCGCGGTCAATGCCACCCGAGCCACGTTCTACCACGAGCTTGCGCATGCGGCAATCGACTTCGGCAACCTGCCGATCACCGGTAAGGAGGAGGACGCCTCCGACCAGCTTGTGGTGTACCTGTTTCTCGCTCCAGACGCGAACGGCAACGTGGAACCGGGGGCTGAACAGGCGGTCCGCGATTACGCCCGGATGTTCGAGCATTACGCCGAAAGCGAGGGGAATCTGGAGGAGGCGGACTTGGCTGATAAGCATCCCGTGGATCAGGCCCGCATGTACAACATGCTGTGCTGGATGTACGGCTCGGATCCGGAGAAGTTCGCCCGCCTCGTTACCGACGGTGAGCTGCCTAAGAGCCGCGCGGCAGGCTGCGAGAGTGAGTACGAGCTGTTGGCCCGGTCGTGGTCCGAGTTGTTCGCGCCCTTCGAGAAGGCCGATTCATGAATTGGGGCAAGCTTTCGTTACTGACGGCGTCCGCGCTCACGATGATGTCCTGCGCGACGGCTAACCAGCAGGCGCCGGCACCTGTCACGGCGACTTCAGCTACTGCTGCGACTACAGCTGGGTCGGCCGCGAAGCCGGTCACCTACGTGACACTCCCCGATACCTACGGCGAGAATGCCGAACTCGCTCAGACAAAGCTGAAAGATCTCGGACTCACCAACGTGCAATTGGCGTCGTCGAACACGAAGTACCGCACTGTCGAGCAGGCAAAGGACTGGAAGGTGGCGGTCATGAAGCCGGGCGCCGGAACAGTCGTAAGGTCCGACGCCCCAGTCGTCCTTGAGGTTGTCAAGGTTAGGTGAACGACGGCGCAGAAGGTGAAACACCCTCTGACCAGCGCCCCCGGCAGGAATCGAACCTGCGACCTAGGGATTAGAAGGCCCTTGCTCTATCCAACTGAGCTACGGAGGCAACGCAAGGATTCTATCCGCGCCGTGTCGCGGCACTTGTTTTTTATCGGCTGTGGTCTGCGCAGACGCCCCATTCGGGGCCAAGGGTCACGGGGAAATAACGTCGTTGGCCGTTCGCATTGGTTAGCGTGCCTGCCATGAGCATCGCGATCGACGCGGTCCCGGCACGATGTGCCCGGGCCCTGCACACCGGCTCGCTGATGTTGCGGGGAACCCCGGCGGCCGCAAGCTGGGTACTCGGCTGGCTTGCCGCCGAGTTCGCCCCGCACGTCCTGACAGGTCACGCCCTGGCCGCGCTTCCTCTTCCGCTGGACCGCGCGGCGTGCGGACTGGCCGCCCAGCGTGCCGACACCGTGCTCGAGGCCACTTTGCAGGACACCTTCGGCAAGGACTACCTCTCCGCGGTTCATCATCCGCTGGAGTCCTACACCGTGCGCCGGCCCAGCCTGGCCGGCCTCGCTGAGGCCATGCGTCAACGGAAGCGCTACGCCGCCACGACTACCAACATCTCCTACGGGCCCGGTGGCCGCAGCCACCTGCTCGACGTGTGGCGGCGTCCCAACCTGCCCGCAGACCAGCCCGCTCCGGTACTCATCCAGGTGCCCGGCGGGGGCTGGTCGGTCAACGACAAGCGCGGCCAGGCCTATCCGCTGATGACCAGAATGGTCGAGCTTGGTTGGGTCTGCGTCTCGATCAACTACAGCCGCAGTCCCCGCAACGCCTGGCCGTCCCACATCGTCGACGTCAAAAGGGCGATCGCCTGGGTGCGGTCCAATATCGCCGATTTCGGCGGTGATCCGGAATTCATCGCGGTCACCGGCGGTTCGGCCGGCGGGCATTTGGGCTCGCTGGCGGCGCTGACCGCGGACGACCCAACTCTGCAGCCCGGCTTTGAGGATGCCGACACCAGTGTGCAAGCCGCCGCCCCCTTCTACGGCGTCTATGACCTCACCGACCATGGCTCGATGCACAAGCTGACAATGCCGCTGCTGGAACGGCTGGTCATGCAGCGCCGCTTGGCCGAGAGCCGCGAGATTTTCGAGGCGGCCTCACCGACCCTGCGGGCTCACCGGAACGCACCGCCGTTCTTCATCCTTCATGGTGAGAACGACGCGGTGGTTCCCCCCTCGCAGGCCCGCGCCTTCGACGCCGCCCTGCGGAAAGCCGGAGCCCCGACGGTGGCGTACGCCGAAATCCCCAACGCCCACCACGCGTTCGACGCCCTGGCCACCCTGCGCTGTCAACTCGCCGCCGAAGCCGTTGCGGCGTTCCTCGGCATCGTCTACGGACGTCATCGGGCGGTGGCCGGCGCACGGCATAGGGCGGCTGTTCGCTCCGCCGGCTGAGACCCATAATCGACCCCGCCGCAGGCAGGGTCTCAACTAGCGTGATGTGGCAGGCCGAGTGGGTCTGGTGCTGGGCACATACGCGGGGAGGAGGTATCGAATGCCCGACGAGTTGGGCGCCTTCGACCTTCTGATGCACCGCGGGGAGGCCAATCCGCGCACCCGGTCGGGAATCATGGCGCTGGAGATCCTCGACACCGCACCTGACTGGGAACGGTTCCGAACGCTCTTCGAGAACGCCTCCCGCAAGATCCTTCGGTTACGCCAGAAGGTCGTCATGCCCCCGCTGCCGACCGCCGCCGCGCGTTGGGTGGTCGACCCGGACTTCAATCTGGACTTCCATGTGCGGCGGGTGCGGGTGCCTCAACCCGGCACCCTGCGAGACGTCCTCGACCTCGCCGAGGTGATGCTGCAGTCGCCCCTCGACATCTCCCGGCCGTTGTGGACAGTCACCCTGGTCGAGGGCCTGAAGGACGGCCAGGCCGCCACCCTGCTCCACCTAAGCCACGCCGTCACCGACGGGGTGGGTGCCACCGCCATGTTCGCCGAGATCTACGACCTGGAACGCGACGCCCGCCCGCGGCCGGTTCCATCGCTGCCGGTCCCGGAGGACATCACCGGTAACGACATCATGCGCGAGGGACTCAACCGCCTTCCGGGTGCGATCGCCGGTGGACTCGTGGGCGCGGTCACCGGCGGTCTCGGGCTGGTCGGGAAGGCAGCGAGCCGACCAGGCTCGGCAGTGTTCGGCGTCATCGAATACGCCCGGTCCGGACGCCGGATGATCCGGCGGGCCGCCGAGCCGTCGCCGCTGCTGCGACGGCGCAGTCTGTCCACCCGCACTGAAGCCATCGAGATGAATCTCGGTGACCTGCATCGAGCCGCCCGCGCCGCCGAGGGCTCCATCAACGACGCCTATCTGGCCGGGCTGTGCGGGGCGCTACGGCTCTACCACGCCGATCTGGGCGTGCCGATCAACTCACTGCCGATGGCGGTGCCGGTAAACCTGCGGGCCGAGGCCGACCCTGCCGGCGGCAACCGCTTCGCAGGAGTGAACCTCGCTGCGCCGATCGGCGTCGCCGACCCGCTGGCGCGAATCCAGAAGATCCGCAAGCAGATGATCTCCCGGCGGGAGGAGGCGGCGATCGACCTGATCGGTGCGGTCGCACCGGTGCTGAGTCTGCTTCCCGACGCCGTGCTGGAAGCACTCAGCGGGTCGGTGGTCGCCTCCGACGTGCAGGCAAGCAACGTTCCGATCTACCCCGGCGACACTTACATCGCCGGCGCAAAAGTGTTGCGGCAGTTCGGTATCGGTCCGCTCCCCGGCGTTGCGATGATGGTGGTTCTGGTGTCGCTCGGAGGCTACGCCACGATCACGTCGCGCTACGACCGCGCCGCGATAGCGCACCCCGACCTGTGGGCGCAATGCCTGCGGCAGGGTTTCGACGAGGTTCTGGCGCTGGCGGGCGACCCGCGGGCCCGCATCGTGCCATCGTCTTTTCCCGACGAAGCTGAACACCCGAGGTACAAGAACGGATCGGTGGCGTATTCATGAGCGAGGACATGCGGCTTCCCGGCTCGGTGGCAGAGGTGATGGCCAGTCCGCAAGGTCCCGGGGTGGGCGCATTCTTCGATCTGGACGGCACCCTCGTCGCTGGTTTCACCGGGGTCATCATGACCCGCGAACGGTTCCGCAACCGCGATATGGGCGTTGGTGAATTGATCGCGATGGTCGCCGCCGGTCTGAACATGCAGTTCGGCCGGATCGAATTCGAGGGTCTGATCAACAAGGCCACCGAAGTGCTGCGCGGTCGCCCGCTGTCAGATCTGCAGCAGATCGGCGAGCGACTCTTCATCGAGAAGATCGAGAAGCGGATCTATCCCGAGATGCGCGAACTGGTGAACGCGCACATGGATCGCGGCCACACAGTGGTGCTGAGTTCCTCGGCGCTCACCATCCAGGTTGAGCCGGTCGCGCGCTTCCTGGGCATCCCGTACACGCTGAGCAACCGATTCGACGTCGACGCCAACGGTGTGCTCACCGGCAAGGTGCTCAAGCCGATCCTGTGGGGGCCCGGCAAGGCCAATGCTGTGCAGAAGTTCGCCGCAGACAATGACGTCGACCTGTCGCAGAGTTATTTCTACGCCGACGGCGACGAGGACGTGGCGCTGATGCATCTGGTCGGAAATCCTCGTCCGACCAACCCCGGCGAGAAGATGGCCGAGGTGGCCCGCAAGCGGGGCTGGCCGATCCTGCAGTTCAATAGCCGCGGACGTGGGGGACTGGTCGGGCAGGTCCGCACCCTGCTGGGGGTCAGCTCAATCGTGCCGGCCGCGTACGGGGCGATCGGGTGGGGTCTGCTCACCCGTAGTCGGCGGCGTGGCGTGAACCTGTTCACCACGGCTTTCCCGCAGATGTTGTTGGGCCTCAACGGTGTACGACTCAACGTTCTCGGCGAGGAGAACCTGAGGAAGAAGCGCCCGGCGGTGTTCATCTTCAATCATCGCAACAACTTCGACCCGGTGATCGTCGCGTCCATGGTGAAGGACAACTGGACCGGCGTAGGTAAGAAGGAACTCGAAAACGATCCGGTGGTAGGCACTTTGGGCAAGTTGGTCGATACCGTCTTTATCGACCGCGAGGATCCTAAGAAGGCCGTCGAGTCACTCAAGCAGGCCGAGGAGCTGACCCGTAAGGGCCTGTCGGTGGTGATCGCGCCCGAAGGCACCCGGCTGGACACTCGTACGGTGGGGCCCTTCAAGAAGGGTCCGTTCCGGTTGGCGATGGGCGCCGGGGTGCCGATCGTGCCGGTCGTGATCCGCAACGCTGAGGCCATCTCTGCGCGTGACTCGTCCACCCTGCATCCCGGCACCGTCGACGTGGTCGTCTATCCGCCGTTGCCGCTTGATGACTGGACGCTGGACAATCTGACCGAGAAGATCGCCGAGGTTCGTCAGCTCTACCTGGACACCTTGGCGAACTGGCCGGTCGGCTCGGTTCCTGATCACGAGCTCTACAAGCGGCCGGCCAAGAAGGCCCCGGCCAAGAAGGCAGCTGCGAAGAAGGCGCCCGCGCGCAAAGCAGCCGGAGCCGCGAAGAAGGCGCCTGCGAAGAAGGCGCCTGCGAAAAAGACTCCTGGAGATGGAAATCCGGGGACCACAGTAAGGGGACGTCGATGAGCGCCGCCGATCACCTCACCGACTTCAGCACCACCGACGACGCGCTGGTGCTGGCCTCGGTGTCATCCAAAGCAGAGTCCGACCTGCTCAACAATTGGCTGCAGGCGCAGCGACGCGCCCACCCCGACACCAAGGTGGAGGTGATGCGGTTGCCGCACGGCGATCCGTCACCGCACCTGGTGGATGAACTTGCCGGCAAGCTCAATGCCACCGATGACCGCACCGTTGTGCCGGTGCGGGTCTTCTGGGTGCCCGGCGGCCTGCCCACCCGGGTCAAACTCGCGGGCCTGATCTCCGGCCGCGATACCTACCGGCCACCGGAGATCCTGCAGCGCGCCATCCTCAAGAAGGATCCGTCCCGTGCCCGGATCGTCGCGGGTGAGCCGGCCAAGGTGTCCGAGCTGCGCAGCCAATGGCAGGAGAAGACCGTTGGAAAGGGTCAGCAGGACTTCGCCCGCTTCGTGCTGCGCCGTGCGACCCTGGCAATCGAGCGGATCGAATTGCGGTTACTGGGGCCGGAATACAAATCGCCGCGCCTTCTCACCGACGAGTTACTGACGTCCTCACAATTCATCGACGGTCTGGCCGCCATCCCCGGTGCCACCCCGGAGAAGGCCGAGGTGATGGTCAACGAACTGGCGACCGGGTGGAGCAGGTTCTCCGTCGACCTCATTCCGAACCTCGGCCGGGCCATCTTCAGCCGCGGCTTCGATCCACGGATCGACTACGACTACGACCAGATCGAGTCGATGCGGCGATCCCTGGAAGATCACCCGGCAGTTTTTCTGTGGTCCCACCGTTCCTACCTTGACGGTGTGATCGTCCCGGTTGCGTTGCAGGAGAACAAACTTCCGCCCGCGTGCACATTCGCGGGAATCAACCTGTCCTTCGGGTTCATGGGCCCGCTGATGCGTCGCTCGGGTGTGATCTTCCTACGTCGCAAGCTCGACGATCCGCTGTACAAATACGTGCTGCGCCAGTTCGTCGGCTACATCGTGCAGAAGCGATTCAACCTCAGCTGGTCGATCGAGGGAACCCGGTCGCGTACCGGAAAGATGTTGCCCCCCAAGCTCGGTCTGCTCTCCTACGTGGCAGATGCCTACCTGGACGGCCGCAGTGAGGACATCCTGCTGCAGCCCACCTCGATCAGCTTCGACCAACTCCACGAGACCACCGAGTACGCGGCCTACGCCAAGGGAGGAGAGAAGGTCCCAGAGGGCGCGCAGTGGCTCTATAACTTCATCAAAGCCCAGGGTGAGCGCAATTACGGCAAGATCTACGTCCGCTTCCCCGAGGCGGTGTCGATGCGGCAGTACCTTGGCGAGCCTGGTGGAGCGATCGCTCACGACGAAGCGGCCAAACGTCTTGCCATGCAGAAGATGGCCATCGAGGTGTCCTGGCGGATTCTGCGGGCGACCCCGATCAACGCCAACAGCCTGGTCTCGGCGGTCCTGCTCGCCACCACCCGCGGCCGGGCGCTGACCCTGCGCCAACTGCACCACACGCTGCAGGACTCGATGGACTACCTGCAGCGCAAGAACACCCCGATGACCAACAGCGCGTTGCGGTTACGGTCCCCGGAGGGGGTGCGCGCAGCCCTGGATGCGATGTCCAACGGCAACCCGGTGACCCGCGTTGACGGCGGCCACGAACCGGTGTGGTGGATCGAGTCGCAGCACCAGCACGAGGCCGCGTTCTATCGCAATTCACTGATCCACGCGTTCCTGGAAACCTCGATCGTCGAGCTCGCCCTCGTTCATGCCGGACGTGCCCCCGAAGGCGAGCGGGTCGATGCTTTCTGGGCGCAGGCGATGCGACTGCGGACGCTGTTGAAGTTCGACTTCTACTTCGCAGACTCGGCCACCTTCCGCAAGAACATCGCCGAGGAACTGAATTGGAATCACGACTGGGAGGCCCAACTGGCCGCCGGGCCGGACGCCGTCGATGACCTACTGCGGGCCAAGCATCCGCTGATGTCCAACGCCATGCTGCGGCCACTGTTTGAGGCCTATGAGATCGTGGCAGACGTGTTGTGCGGTGCGCCCGCCGATTTCAGCGGCAAGGAACTGACCACGCAGGCTTTGGGGCTTGGGGCGCAGTACGTGGCTCAGGGCAAGGTCAGCAGCGAGTCGGTGTCTGCCCTGTTATTCGCCACCGCCCGGCAGGTGTGTGGCGACCAGAAACTCCTGCAACCGTCGGAGGACCTGCGTGAGCGCCGTCAGGCGTTCTTGGACGAACTCAATGTCATCGTCGGGGATATGGAACACATCCATCAACTGATCAGGGAGCAGTTCTACGCTCGGGAGGCGTTGTTGAGCGAGGTCGGATGACGCGTGTCCGGATGCCCGCGATCGTTGCGGCCGTTCTTTGTGTCTGGATCCCGGGCTGCGCCGGTGGCAGTGGCGCGGTGGCGCTGAACTCCGCTGAACTGCAGAAGAGTCTGCAGGAAAAGCTTGCGGCGGCCGGCACGCCCCCGACTTCGGTGAGCTGCAAAAGGGCGCTACCCGGCGTCGTGGGCCAAACCGCACGATGCGAGGTTGTTTTCGATGACATTCGCAGCGTGGACGCACTCTTGACGACGACGAGTGTCGACGGTGGCACGATCGACTATGAGATCACCGGTCCGGAGCTGACCAAGGCACAATTGGATCGACGGGTCGCCGCTCTGGCGTCCGCCCAATCCGCGGCCTGCGATTCGGGGCTGGCAGGGCAGGCCGGTGACTGGGCGCAGTGCGAGGTCATCATGGGCGGACGGACGTCGGCCCGTACTGTCACGGTGCGAGACGTTCAGGGTCTGGCGATCGACCTCAGTGTGACGCAGATGCTGCCCAAACAGCAGATCGAGGACGCCTTGCTGACGCGGCTGACACCCATCTACGGCCGCCGGCCCGACAGCGCGGCATGCCTGGGCGATCTGATGGGCGAGCAGGGAAAAACCACCGAGTGCGTCGTCATTTTTGACGGCAAGCCCGATACCTACGTCGTGACAGTCACCGAAACCGTCGGCGGCACTGTCAATTTCAAGTACGAATCGAAATCAGCCAGGACGTGACTCTGCCCGCGGCGCGTCGCAACCCCTGGCCGATTCTCGCCGCCGTAGCAGTCCTCGCCGGTTGCACTGCCGCCTTCATCGCCGCCCTGTCGTTGGCCGATGCGCTGACCGCAACCGGGCTGCCCGATCCCGGTCCGGTGACGACGCTGGGTCTTCCGTTCGTGCGGGCGGCCGGAGAGATCGCCGCTGCGGTAACGGTCGGAGGACTGCTCTTCGCGACGTTCTTCGTGCCGCCCCAGGCCAATGGCATTCTTGACGCTGCGGGCTACCGGGCGCTGCGGACGGCCACGATGGCGTCCGGGGTGTGGGCCGTCTGCGCGACCGCCCTGGTGCCACTGACCGTCTCGGACGTCTCCGGCAAGCCGCTGCGGGAGCACCTGAATCCGGTCGAGATCTGGCGAGTGGCTGACCTGGTTGATACCGCGTCTGCCTGGCGGTGGACTGCGGTGATGGCGTTCATCGTCACCGTTACCGGCCGAATGGTGCTGCGATGGTCCTGGACGCCGGCCCTCTTCGGTCTCTCGGTGCTGACCTTGGTCCCACTGGCGCTGACCGGGCACTCCGCGGCCGGGGGCTCGCATGATCTGGCCACCAACAGCCTGCTGATCCACTTGATTGCCGGCGCGCTGTGGGCCGGTGGACTGTTGGCACTGCTGGCCAACGCGATGTGCGGCGGCGGGCACACCGACCTGGCGGCGCGACGGTTCTCCATGGTCGCCTTCTGGTGCTTCATCGCGATGACGTTCTCGGGCATCGTCAACACCGTGGTTCGGGTACGGCCGTCCGCGTTGTTCGACACCGCCTACGGCTGGCTTGTGGTGGGCAAGGTGGTCGCACTGTTGATCCTGGGGATGTTCGGGTGGCGGCAGCGGCGCGGCGCGGTGACGGCCCTGCAGTCCGACCCCGAAGCGAGAGCGCCGCTGATCAGGCTGGCGACGGCCGAGGCGCTGGTGTTCGGAGCGACGTTCGGCATCGCTGTCGGATTGGGCCGTACCCCGCCGCCGGCGGTGCGTGATCCGCGCAGTCCCTCAGCCGCCGAAGTGGCGCTCGGCTACGACTTCGCCGGTCCGCCCACCGTGGCACGCATCCTGCTCGACTGGCGCTTCGATCTGCTGTTCGGAACTGCCGCAATAGTTTTGGCCGTGGTGTACATCGCCGGTGTGCTGCGGTTGCGGCGCCGCGGAGACGCCTGGCCGGTGGGACGGACCGTTGCGTGGCTGCTGGGCTGCGGGGTGCTGCTGTTCACCACCTCATCGGGGCTGGGCCGCTACATGCCGGCGATGTTCAGCGTCCATATGGCGGCCCACATGCTGCTGTCGATGCTGATCCCGATCCTGATGGTGCTGGGCGCGCCCACCACCTTGGCGCTGCGTGCTCTGCCCACCGCGGGCAAGGGCAATCCGCCCGGCCCGCGGGAGTGGCTGCTGGCCGGCCTGCACAGCCGATGGTCGCAGTTCTTCACCCACCCGGTGGTGGCCACCGTGATATTCGTCGCCGGGTTCTACGGGTTGTACTTCGGCGGGATCTTCGACGCCGCGGTGAGCCACCATGGCGCCCACGTGCTGATGAACCTGCACTTCCTGATGAGCGGATATCTGTTCTATTGGGTGGTCATCGGTATCGACCCCACCCCGCGCGCGGTCCCGCAACTGGTGAAGATCGGGATGGTGTTCACCTCCATACCCCTGCACGCCTTCTTCGGGGTGGTCCTGATGGGCATGCCCAAACTGTTGGGGGAGAAGTTCTATCGCTCACTGCAATTGCCATGGCACACAGATTTGCTCGGCGATCAGCGTCTCGGTGGCTCGATCGCCTGGGCGGCCGGTGAAGTGCCACTGGTGGTGGTACTGATGGCACTGCTGATCCAGTGGCAGCGCAATGACCGGCGAATCGCGACCCGGCTGGACCGGGCCGCCGAGCGTGACCATGATGCCGAACTGGTGGCCTACAACGCGATGCTGGCTGAACTGGCCCGCCGTGACGGCGCCGGCCGCTGAACTATCCACAGATCGTGATCCGTCCACAGCCCCCCGGGTTAAGCGCCCGGCGGAGAGGCCGGGTGTCGGTGCCGTCGTGCCCACTGGAGGCGCGAATCCCGCATCGAAACACGAGAGGACTGAACATGTTCGAGACACCGATCACCGTCGTCGGCCGCATCATCACCGATTTCCGCCGCCGGGTCGTGGCCGGCCAGGAGGTCATCAGCTTCCGGGTGGCGAGCAACTCCCGGCGCCGCACGGCCGACGGCACCTGGGAGGCCGGCCAAACGCTCTACATCACGGTGAACTGCTGGGGCAGGCTCGTCACCGGCGTCGGCGCCGGTCTCTACAAGGGTGCTCCGATCATCGCTGTCGGAACCGTGCACACCAGTGAGTACGAGGACCGCGACGGGGTGAAGCGGTCTTCGCTGGAGATGCGCGCCTCCGCGGTCGGGCCGGACCTGGCCCGCGCAATCGCCCGCATCGAGCAGCCGCCTCAGCAGCACAACGCCGAGGCTTCGGACCCCACTGAAGAGATCGAGGACCCCGAACATGACGAGGACGAGGAGGACCACGACCAGGCCGTGACCGAGGGCCTGGTGCTGACAGCCTGACCTAGGTGGCGGTCGCGCCGGTCAGCCCGGTGCGGCCGCCACCTAGGATGGGCCCGTGGCGGAATTCATCTACACCATGCGCAAGGTCCGCAAGGCCCATGGCGACAAGGTCATCCTCGACGACGTGACACTGAGCTTCCTGCCGGGAGCCAAGATCGGTGTCGTGGGGCCAAACGGCGCCGGCAAGTCCAGCGTTTTGCGCATCATGGCCGGCCTTGACCAGCCCAATAACGGCGATGCTTTCCTCGCCCCCGGCGCCTCGGTGGGGATTCTCCTGCAGGAGCCGCCGCTGAACGAGGAGAAGACCGTCCGCGGCAATGTCGAGGAGGGCCTCGGCGAGATCAAGGTCAAGCTTGACCGCTTCAACGAGGTCGCCGAGCTGATGGCCACCGACTACACCGACGAGTTGATGGAGGAGATGGGCCGGCTGCAGGAGGAGCTCGACCACGCCGACGCCTGGGACATGGACTCCCAGCTCGAGCAGGCGATGGACGCGCTGCGCTGCCCGCCGCCGGACGAGCCGGTGACCCACCTCTCCGGCGGTGAGCGCCGCCGGGTGGCGCTGTGCAAGCTGCTGCTGAGCAAGCCCGACCTGCTGCTGCTGGACGAACCGACCAACCACCTCGACGCCGAGAGCGTGCAGTGGCTCGAACAGCACCTCGCCGACTACAAGGGTGCGATCCTCGCGGTCACCCACGACCGCTACTTCCTGGACAACGTCGCCGAGTGGATTCTCGAACTGGATCGCGGCCGCGCCTACCCGTACGAGGGCAACTACTCCACATATCTGGAGAAGAAGGCTGAGCGCCTCGAGGTGACCGGCAAGAAAGACCAGAAACTTCAGAAGCGGCTAAAAGAAGAGCTTGCCTGGGTGCGCTCCGGAGCCAAGGCCCGCCAGGCCAAGAACAAGGCCCGCCTGCAGCGCTACGAGGAGATGGCGGCCGAAGCCGAGAAGACCCGCAAGCTCGATTTCGAAGAGATCCAGATCCCCGTCGGCCCGCGTCTGGGCAACATTGTCGTGGAGGTCGAGCACCTCGACAAGGGCTTCGACGGCAGGTTGCTGATCAAGGATCTCTCGTTCACTCTGCCGCGCAATGGAATCGTCGGTGTCATCGGGCCCAACGGTGTCGGTAAGTCCACCCTGTTCAAGACCATCGTCGGTCTGGAGCAGCCCGACAGCGGCACGGTCCGCATCGGTGACACCGTCAAGCTCAGCTATGTCGACCAGTCCCGTGCCGGCATCGACCCCAAAAAGACGGTCTGGGAGGTGGTCTCCGACAAGCTCGACTACATCGAGGTGGGGCAGACCGAGATCCCTTCCCGCGCCTACGTGTCGGCTTTCGGGTTCAAAGGCCCCGATCAGCAGAAACCGGCGGGTGTGCTGTCCGGCGGCGAACGTAACCGGCTGAACCTGGCGCTGACCCTCAAACAGGGTGGCAATCTTCTGCTTCTGGATGAGCCCACCAACGACCTCGACGTCGAGACGCTGGGATCGCTGGAGAACGCGCTGGAGAAGTTCCCCGGTTGCGCGGTGGTGATCTCCCACGACCGCTGGTTCCTGGACCGCACCTGCACCCACATCCTGGCCTGGGAGGGCGACTCCAGCAACGAGGCCAAGTGGTACTGGTTCGAGGGCAACTTCGGCGCCTATGAGGAGAACAAGATCGAGCGACTCGGGGCCGAGGCGGCGCGTCCGCACAGAGTGACCCACCGCAGGCTCACACGCGACTAGTGTCTGGCCTGTGACGGCCGCCCCGGACACTTCCGATTTCGCAGCGGCGTACGCGGC
>DAIPYT010000054.1:0-18417 GCA_036782595.1 Mycobacterium sp.
CCGTTGACCTTTTCCTTACCATGGAAACGCTCTACCGACTGAGCTAAGGGGGCCTGACCCGCGCCGCGGGCCTTGAAGAGACTACAGCCTGCGGTTGGACGCAGACAAACCGCTCGATCGGCCGCTAGTTCGACGCAGTCGCCCGCTTGCCGGCCGCCGCGCGGGCATGGCGCTCAGGCTTGGCGTGCGTGCCCCGCTCAGCCGCGGCCGCGGGGCGGACTGTCGGCGGTTTGGATGATCTGGCCTCATTGCGGGCCCGCGCGGAGCGGCCGGTGCGGCCGGGAACCGGGGTGACGGCGGGGGCGGTGGCCTGCTCGGCCGCGACAGCCTCTGCCGCGGCGTCTGCGGGGGCGGTCGCGGCAGCCGCCCGGGCGGCTGCGACGCGGGGGCCCGAGGCCTGGGAGCCGGCCGGCCGCGGCGGCAGCTCGTTGAAACCGAGGAAACGCAGTTGGGCCGACACCAGGTTGTATTGGATGCCGACCAGGGTGTTGACGTAGGTCTTGGTGATCGGGAAGAAGTCGAGCGGGTCGCGCAGCACCGCGGCGGCGTAGTCCACCGTGGCCGCGACGGCCGGCTGGATGCCCTGGAAGTAGTTGATGTTGATCTGGGCGGCGACGATCCCGCCGAGCGGCAGGAAGTTGATCAGGTAGGAGACCCCGCCGACGGCGTACTGGACCACCGGGGTGATGGCGTTGTAAATGTTCTGGCCGATGCCGGCGAGTTGGATGGCCTCCACCTGCACGACCGGGACGGCCGGCGCAGTGGCCGGGGGCGGGATCACGGCGGGCCCGAGAGCGAGTCCCAGGGAAAGGGCCAGCGCCGTCGTGGGGACCAGCAGGGTGGAACCCAGCGGCGAATTGACCCTCACCATGCCTCCTTGCGATGTGTGCCCGCTGATCCTAGCTGCGGCGAAGACGGGCATAGGGTTGTGCCATGGGATCAGACCGCCTCTATTTCCGCCAACTGCTCTCCGGCCGCGACTTCGCCGCCGACGACGTGATCGCCCAACAGATGCGCAATTTCGCCTATCTCATCGGTGACCGGGACACCGGCGACGCGGTGATGGTGGACCCCGCCTACGCCGCCGGTGACCTGCTGGACACGCTGGAGGCTGACGGGATGACGCTCTCCGGGGTGCTGGTCACCCATCACCACCCCGACCACGTCGGCGGTTCGATGATGGGCTTCGAACTCAAAGGACTGGCCGAACTACTCGAACGGGTCAGTGTTCCGGTTCATGTCAACACCCATGAAGCGCAATGGGTTTCGCGGGTCACCGGCATCCCGATGAGCGACCTGACGTCCCACCACCACGGCGACAAGGTGAACGTCGGCGACATCGAGATCGAGTTGCTGCACACACCTGGACACACCCCGGGCAGCCAGTGCTTCCTGCTGGACGGCCGGCTGGTCGCCGGGGACACGTTGTTCCTGGACGGCTGCGGGCGCACCGACTTCCCAGGCGGTGACGTCGATGAGATGTTCCGCAGTCTGCAGCAGCTGGCGGCACTCTCCGGTGATCCAACGGTGTTTCCGGGCCATTGGTACTCGGCGGAGCCCAGCGCCAGCCTCTCGGAGGTCAAGCACAGCAACTACGTCTACCGGGCCTCCAACCTCGAGCAGTGGCGGGGCCTGATGGGCGGGGCCTAACTCCGCTGTCGGCGGCGCAGGAAGAATCCGATGAAGAACACCGCGTAGCCCCCGGGCTGGTAAACGGTGTAGCCGAGGTCCTCCAGTATGGCCAGTTCCACCGGGGTCGGGGTGCGCACTCCGATGCCGCGGCCGTCGGCCGGGTCCATCAGGTAGGTGGTGCCAGGCGGGGCGTCGGCCGGGTCGAGGTGGGTCAGCGAGGACCCGGACGTCCACGTGCCCGGGGTGTACAGCGGGATCAGACCGCCGTAGGCCGCAACGGCGTTGGGACCGTTGAAGAACAGGCCGCCGTTGCCGCCGGTGAGGTTGGGCGTGTACGTGGCGTTCCACACGTAGTTGGGGCCGATGACCGCGGTGCCGTCGACTGTAGCGAGGTAGCTGTCGTAGGTGGTCCAGTTACGGTCGATGGACCCCGGATTGCTGCCCAGCCCGGTCATCATGCCCAGGGTGTGGAACAGTTCATGGGTGGCCACCGACTGGAAGTCGTACTGGCTGCTGGGCACGGTATCTCCGAGCGCCCACGGATAGGCGAAATTCATCCCGATCTGACTGTCGGTGGCCGAACCGTTGGCGTCGGTGCCGGTGATGATGTTGGTCTGGACCACCGTGCCGTAGTAGCCGGGGCTGTTGCTGGTGAATTTCGCGAAAGATGTTCCGATCCAACCTGATCCGGAATTGTTGTCGCCGACCACGTCGTAGGTGAGGGTGACCGGTCTGGAGACCACGATGGATGACGCCAGTCGGGTCGCGGCCGCGTTCAAGGCGGCCCGGGCCTCCGGGGTCCAGTACTGCGATCCGGTGCCGTAAACGAAGTTGAAGGTGATGGCCGCTGGGGAGACGGCGACGGTCACCGGCACGTTGACGGTGCCGCCGTAGCCGTCGGCGACCGCGACGAGGAACGTGTCGGTGGTGTCGGTGGCGGTGGCACCGGCAAGTCCGGCGACGTGGCGGGCCAGTGCAGTGGGGGTGTAGGTGAAGCCGCCGTCGGCCCCCACCACGACGTCGCCCTTCGCCGTTGCGCCGGAACCGCTGTAGCTCAACGCATCCCTGTCGAGATCAGTGCCGAGAACTGCGCCGGCCACCACACCGGTGGTGGCGTCGGGCATCCCGGCGGTGGAGGTGCCGGTCGGCGCGGAGTTGGCCGCGGAGATGGCCACCGTCACGGGGACGGTCGTCGAACCGCCGTGGCCGTCGGACACCGTGACGGTGAAGGTGTCGGATTTATCCGCCTGTGTAGCAGTCAGTTTCGCGGCCGCATGCCGGGCGGCGGCAGTCGGGGTGTAGGTGATGGCGCCGTTGGCGGACACCACCGCAGTGCCCTTGGCCGTCACGGAACCTGAGTAGCTCAGGGGGTCACGGTCAGCGTCAGTGGCGGCCACTGAGCCGGTGACCACACCGGTGCTGGGATTGGGCGCGCCGACGCCGGCTGAGGCGACCGGCGCGGTGTTGAGGGGTGCGATCGCGACCGTCACCGGCACGGCCGTCGAACCGCCGTAGCCGTCACTGATCGTGACGGTGAAGGTATCGGTCTTGTCAGCGGCCGTCGCGGTCAGCGCCGCCGCGCGGTGGCGCGCCTCGGCGGTGGGTGTGTAGCTGAAACCGCCGGTGCCGGCGACCACCGCGGAGCCCTTGGCGGTGGTGGTCGAACCGGCGTAGGCCAGCGCGTCGCCGTCCGCGTCGGCACCGATCACCGCCCCGGCGATCAGGCCGGTCGTCGGGTCGGGGGTTTCGCTGATCGCCGTTCCGGTCGGCGCGGTGTTGCCGGGGGCGATCGTGACCGTCACCGGGACGGCAACCGAGCCGCCGTGACCATCGGTGACGGTGATGGTGACGGTGTCGGACATGTCGGCGGCGGTGGCCGTAGGTGCGGCCGCCGCGTGGCGGGCCGCGCCGGTCGGTGTGTAGGTGATTTGGCCGCCGGAGCCCACCGCAGCAGTGCCCTTGGATGTGGTCGCACCGGCGTAGGTCAGCACGTCGCCGTCGGGGTCGCTGGCGGTGACCGCACCCAGCACCACCCCGGTGGCCGGATTCGGTACGCCGACAGCGGCGGTGGCAGTGGGTGCGGTGTTCCGCGGTGAGACTGCCACCGTCACCGGCACCAGCACCGTGCCGCCATGACCGTCGCTGACCGTCACGGTGAACAGGTCGATCTTGTCGGCCGCGGTGGCGTTCACCGCGGCCGCGTTGTGGCGTGCGTTGGCCGCGGGCGTATAGGTGAACCCGCCGCTCTCGTCGACCACGACCACACCCTTGGAGGTGGTCGCCGAACCGGCGTAGCTGAGCGGATCGGTGTCGGCGTCGGCCCCGGCGACCTGGCCGATCACCGCACCGGTCTGCCCATCGGGGATCCCGGCGCTGGTGGTGGCGGTCGGTGCGGCGTTCGCCGGGGAGATCCGCACACTGACCGCAACAGCCGTCGATGCGCCCCGGTCGTCGCTGACCGTGAGGGTGAAGCCGTCGATCTTGTCGGCTGCGGTGGCGCTCAGGTTCGCGGCAGCGTGGCGGGCCGGCGCGGTCGGGGTGTAGGTGAATCCACCGTCAGCGTCCACCACAACCGCACCCTTGTCGGTGCCGGCCGATCCGGTGTAAGTAAGCGGGTCGCCGTCGGTGTCTCTTCCGTTGACCTCCCCGGTGACGACACCCGTCGTCGCGTCAGGTCCGGCGGTGGTCGCGGTTGCGGTCGGCGCCGCGTTGACCGGGGTGACGGTGACGGTGATGGTGGCAGTGACCGCATGTCGGTTCTTCCCGAAGAAACCGTGGCGGTGGCTACCAGCCGCCTCGTCGCTGACGGTGATGGCGAACTGATCGGTGACACCGTTGTGCGCCGCGGCCCCGTCGGGGGTGTAGGTGAACCCGCCGGACGGGTCGATCTGCACGGTGCCGTACGCCGGATTGGTCGCGACGGTGAAGGTGAGCGAGTCGCCGTCGCGGTCGGCGGCGTTGAGGTTCCCGGCGATCACCCCGGTGCCGCTCTGACCGTTCTGCGTCGGAGACGCCGTCGGGGTCTTGTTGAACAGCCGCGAGAAGATCGAACTCTTCGCCGCCGCTCGGGGCTTGAGGATCTGTCCGGTGGATACCGTCGCCGCTGGTGCGGGGTCCGGATCCGGGCGGCCAAGGCGTCGCACCGCCGCCAGCACGGTCCAACTCATGGCGGACTCGGCCGGGGAGTCGGAACCGGAATTGCTGAACGGCACCGGGACGGACTGCATCGACCCGACGGCTGCGGTCGCCGCCACGCGGGGGGCGGTGGCGGCGCGAAGCGCGGCGGGCACCCGTTTCACCGGAGCCACCGGCACTTCGACGACGGCAGCCGGCGCAGTCAGGAAGGCCGGGGAGGCGGCAGCAGGAGTCTGGGTCGGCGCGGCCAGTTCGGCCTCCGCCGGGGCGGCCGGCCCCCGGACGGCGGGGACGGGCTTGGCCGGCCGGGTTGCCGCAGCCGGCGCAGGTTTGCTGTCTTGGCTTGCGCGCCTGGGCTTTTCGGCGGCGGCACGGGTGGTGGGGGTGCGGACCGAGGCACGCGAACCCCGCGACGAGGGCGCAGCAGCCGAAGACGAATCCGCACTCGAGGAGGCGCCGTCGCCGGGAGCCGCTGAGGCCACCCCTGAAACCAACCCCCCGGCCACCCCGAGAGAACCGGCGGCAGCCCCGATCCCAAGCGCGAGCGCCAGTCCCCCGACCCGGCCGATGTGCCCCGACGCACGCATACCGCTGATAGTAGCCAGCTAAAGCTTTGCTGAGAAATGCCCGCACCGGGCGGTCACGGCCGGCGGCGGAGGCCTCGGTAACGTCATGGCCAACACGAGTAAGGAGCACCGATGAGTGTCAGTTACCGCCGGGACGAGGCGATCGCCGTGATCACCATGGACGACGGCAAGGTCAACGTCCTGGGCCCGGCCATGCTGGGCGAGATCGACAAGGCATTCGACCAGGCCGAGGCCGATGACGCCGGGGCCGTGGTCCTCGCGGGTAACCACAAGGTGTTCAGCGGCGGCTTCGACCTGAAGGTGTTCGGATCCGGAGACCCCCAGGCCGCACTCGAGATGCTCAAGGCCGGCTTCGAGTTGTCCCACCGGCTGTTGTCGTTCCGCAAGCCGGTCGTGGCGGCCATCACCGGGCACGCCATCGCCATGGGCGCGTTCCTCTCGTGCAGCGTCGACCATCGAATCGCCGCCCCGGGCTACAAGTTCCACGCCAATGAGGTCATCAACGGCATGGTCATTCCGTGGCCCGGGCTGGAGGTCCTCAAGTTGCGGTTGACCCGTTCGGCCTACCAGCAGGCGGTGGGACTGGCCCGGGTCTACCTCACCGACACCGCACTGGCCGGCGGCTGGGTGGACGAACTCGCCATGCCCGAACTGGTGCTGGAACGCGCCGTCGAGGCAGCCAAGGAGTTCGCGGCCACCCTCAACCCCCAGGCCCACTACGGATCCAAGATGCGGGCCCGCCAGGAGACTCTCGACGCCATGCGCCACGGCATCGACAACATGCACAAAGAACTCGGGCTGTAGCAATTCCCGATCCCCTCCCCGTGTCGCCCCGCTTCGCCGGCCGGGTCGCCGTCATCACCGGTGCCGGCGCACCCGACGGAATCGGCGCGGCGGTCGCGCGCGAACTTGTCGGCGAGGGCGCCCGGGTCGTTCTGGGCGCCACCTCGGAACGGGTACACGACCGAGCCGCCGAACTCGGTGACGCCGCGGTCGGGGTGGTCGGCGATCTGACGGTCGAGGGCAGTGCCGACACCCTGGTGCGCTCAGCGCTGGATCGCTGGGGCCGGTTGGACATCCTGATCAACAACGCGGGCATGACCTCGGTGTCCACGGGGTGGGACGCCGACGGCGACGTCGCCCAGTTGTCGTTGCAGCAGTGGGACACCGCGATCGCCCGCAACCTGACCACGGCATTCCTGATGTGCCGGGCCGTGGTGCCGGTGATGTCAGCCGCCGGGTACGGGCGCATCGTGTCGGTGGGGTCGACGACCGGCACCGTCAACGCGATGCCCGGGCAGTCCACCTATACCGCCGCCAAGGCCGGTCTGGTGGGTTTCTCCCGGGCGCTGGCACTGGAAGTGGTCGGCCGGGGCGTGACGGTCAACGTGGTGGCGCCTGGCTACGTCGCGACCGGCTCTCAACTGGACTTCGAGGCGGCCGCCGCCGCGGCCGGACCGATCGGGCGTAGTGCGACGCCGGCCGAGATCGCCGCGTGCGTGGCGTTCCTGGCCCACGAGTCGGCGTCGTTCGTCACCGGTGCGGTGCTGGTGGCCGACGGCGGCCACGGCCTGCCGGAGACCTGGCCACGCCCCTGACCCCTGGCCCGCGACTTTGGCGCGCTCATCGCCGCTGAGCGGCGAGAACCGCGCCGAAATCACACTGGGCGGGGCTACAGGCCGGCTTCCCAATCCAGCAGTCGGCGGGCCAGTTCCGGGCCGGCGTCCTCCTGGATGAAATGGCCGGCGTCGATCCGGGCGTGTGGTTGGCCCGCCGCCCCGGGGATGTGGCGGATCAACGCGCTGTCGGCCTTGCCCAGGATCGGGTCACGGATACCGAACACGCACAGGACCGGCTTGTCCCAGCGGCCCAGCACCTCCCAGGCGCGGCGATTGGCCGGGACGGCCGGGTTATCCGGCGAGGTCGGCACCAGCAGCGGAAAGGCTCGGGCGCCGGCCTTGTACCGCCGGTCCGGGTAGGGGGCGTCGTACCCGGCGCGCACGGCCGGCGAAAGCCGGCTGACCGTTCCGAAGTCGACGATCCGGCCGGTGGGAAACACCGGGGAGTACTTGGCGAAGCCGCGCCAGATGGAGAACGCCCTAGGGGTGGGCGACTCGGCGGTGGGCAGAAAACCGTTGGCAATGAACAGTTTTGAGAACCGGTCCGGGTGTTCGGCGGCAATCCGGAGACCGATCAGCGAGCCCCAGTCCTGGACGACCACGGTGATGTCCCGAAGGTCCAGTGCGGTGATCCATGAGGTGACCCAGTCGACGTGACGCTGATAGGTGTAGTCCTCCAATCGGGTCGGTTTGTCGGAGCGGCCGAAGCCGATCAGATCCGGCGCGAGCACCCGGTGGCCGGCATCGGCCAGCGGCCCGATCATGCTGCGGTAGAGGTAACTCCATGTCGGCTCACCGTGCAGGAGCACCACCGGCGCGCCGTCGCGGGGACCTTCATCGATGTAGTGCATCCGCAGTGTCGGCGCACCGGCCGCGGCGACGTCGAGGTAGTGCGGCGAGAACCGATAACCCTCTAGATTCTCGAATCGCGAGTCCGGGGTGCGAAGGAAGCCCACGCCTCATCTAAGGCTATCTGAGCGAGTGCGCTTCCGACCGGGTCCAGATATCCCCGTCGAGGTGGCCGGGCAGACGGGCCTCGTCGGCGATGAACACCGGGTCCTCCCCGGCCTCGCCCTGAAGGTGGTAGTCCCGAAGGGCGGCGAATGCCCACTTGCCCAGCAGGACGATCGCGATGAGGTTCACGATCGCCATCAGCCCCATCGACACATCGGCGAGTGCCCACACCCCGTCCAGTCGGGCCAGCGCCCCGATGCTGATCGCGACGAGCACCATCACCCGGAAGACGTTGATTGCCTGCTTCTTGGCCCCCAGGAAAAACAGGTTCACCTCGGCGTAGACGTAATTGCCCAGCACCGAGGAGAAGGCGAACACGAACACCAGCACGGTCATCAGCCAGGTCGTCCATGAGCCGAGACTGGCCGCGACGGCGGCTTGAGTCAGTGACGCACCGGCCATCTTGGTAGGTGCGCTGGGATCGTAGATGGCCGGGCCGGAAACCAGGATGATGAATGCCGTTGCCGTGCAGACGATCATGGTGTCGACGAAGACACCCAGCGACTGGATCAGACCCTGCTTGACCGGGTGCGACACCGTCGCGGTGGCGGCGACGTTGGGGGCGCTGCCCATGCCGGCCTCGTTGGAGAACAGGCCGCGTTTGACGCCGTTGAGCATGGCGGCCGCGATCCCGCCGGCGAAGCCGCCGGCCATCTCCTGGATACCGAACGCCCCGCCGATGATCTGGGTGAAGACCTCGGGGATGCGGGTGACGTTCAGGGCGATGATGACGAAAGCCAGCAGCACGTACGCCGCAGCCATGACCGGCAGCACGACCTCGGCCACCTTGGCGACCCGGCGCACGCCGCCGAAGAGCACCGGCGCGGCCAGCAGCACCAGGCCGATGGTGGTGTAGTGCTGCTCGACCGCGTGGGTGGCGTTGAGCACGTCGGCGATCGCGTTGGCCTGCACCATGTTGAAGGCGAAGCCGAAGGTGAACACCAGCAGCACCGCGAAGACCATCCCGCCGGCCCGCGAGCCCAGGCCGCGCTGAATGTAGTAGGCCGGGCCGCCGCGGAAGGTGCCGTCGCCCGCGCGGACCTTGAAGATCTGCGCCAACGTCGCTTCGATCAGCGCGGTGGCCATGCCGATCAGCGCCACCACCCACATCCAGAAGATCGCGCCGGGTCCGCCTACGGTCAGCGCGATCGCCACCCCGGCGATATTGCCGGTGCCCACCCGGGATGCCAGTCCGACGCAGAACGCCTGGAATGAGGAGATGCCGCCGTCCCCCACCCGGGAGTTGAAGAGTTGACCGAGCATCCGCCTGAAGTAGCGGATCTGTACGAACCGTGTCCGGATGGTGAAGTAGATGCCCGCCCCAACGAGCAGATAGACCAGCACGTAGGTCCACAGCACCTTGTTGACCGGGTCGATCAATTGGGTCTGAATGAAGTCCATGTCGCCTCCGTTAAGGATTCGCGAATCCTGCCACTAGTCGGCCGGATGCGCAGCCCAATCGGACGGCGGGAGGTTCTTCGGTGGGAAGTTCTACGGCCCGGGTGCGGTGAGTGTTTCGCCGGACGGCGGCGGGGGCGGCGGGGTCTGGCGGGGCGAGAAAGCACTGCCCTTGACCCAATCACTCCACGGCACCGACCAGGAGCCGCCCTCCGCGACGGTCAGCGGCGGGCCGCCGGTGTAGCGAATTTCCACCGGGTCACCTGGTTGGACGAAGTCGAAGTACCACTTGGCGTTTTCGGTACTGAGGTTCAAACAACCGTGCGAGAGGTTGGTGTTCCCCTGCGCCCAGAGGGTGTCATTGAGTTCGTGCAGGTAGATGCCGTCGGTGCTGATGCGGGTGGCCCAGCCGATTTTGCGCTTGTAGCTGTCGGCGTTGCCCAGGGGGATCCCGTAGGTCTGGGAATCCATGGTGACGACCTCACCCTTGTCCAGCACGGTGTAGACCCCCGACGGCGTCCACCAGTGGAAGGTCTTGCCGGCCACCAACGTGGTGCCCCCGCGGCCCATCGAGGTGGGCATCGTACGGACCAATCGACCGTTGTCGAAGACGCTGATCTGCTTGGTGATGTCGTTGGCGACCGCGAGATGCGATGCGCCGATGTTGATGGTCGCGTGCGCGTCGGCCTGGCCGTAGAGGCCATCGCCGAGCTTGAGCCCAAAAGTGTTGATGTCCACATCGATTCGAGTGCCCGGCGCGTAGTAGTGCTCAGGCCGCCAATGCGCGACGGAATCGCTGATCCAGTTCCATGAACCCTGCACCGGCGGCTCGGTGCGCACGATCATGTTCTTCTCCGCCAGTTGCTTGTCGACAATGGCCTCGTCGAAATGGGCGATCACGATGGTGGCGACGCCGTAGCGGACTTCGGGGTTGGGTGCGAAGCCGCCCTGCACCTCGATGTAGGGGTGGATGTAGTTGTTCGGCACCAGGGTGCTGAAGGTGCTGGTGCGCGACAGCGGCACCCCGGCGCTGCTCTTGCTGTCGACCGTCAGGGTGTAGTTACGGGCGAAGTTCAAGCGCTGGGTGGGCTCCCACGACGTGCCGTCCTTGCTGACCTTCCCCTCGACCGCGTTGCCCCAGTCGTCGTAGAGGGAGACGTCGGTGATCTTTCCGTCGACGACGTCGACCACAGGCTTGGTGAGCGGGTTGACGTCCTCGGCACCGTTGAACGGCGCGACTCCCAGCAGTGGGGGTTTCGGCGGTGCCGGCTTCACCGGTGCCGCAGCGGTGGCTGTCGCCGTCTTACAGCCGTCGGTACAACCGGGAAGCCCGGCGACATCGCTGGCCAAGACGCCACAGAGCAGCCCGACGACCACAAGAGTGGTCGTCCGCGCAGGACGAGGAAACCGCACCGAATCACTCCAGGACGTTGTCGAAGGGCCTGTCGAAGGGTCTTACGTCACCATTGACATCTGAATCATAGCCACAGTCGGGGGATAGTAAGAACCGGGTAAGCGGTGCGGGTCGGTGCGGGTTTAGCAAACACCGGCAGCGCCCACCATCCGGGCGTGCGTCCGTGCAGGCAGGTCGGCTCCGGGCTCCCCGGATCCTTCCGCGGGGTGTTTGCTGAACTCCACGCCTGTTACACTTGCGTCAACGCCAGCCTCCCGACAGGGAAGCCGGTACGTCGTGGAACGCCTTCACTGAACCGACGCAGCCCGCACGGGCTCTCGAAGCGCCGAGTTCCTGATTCGCGCCTGGCAGCGCTACACGTCTCGCGGCGACCGATATTGCCCACCGGCAATCTCGCCCAACAGCGCCCGAATCATGCGTGACGACCAACGTCGCCCGCCGACGGCGCACCCGATGCCCGAAAGGCACCACTGTTATGACTTCCGCAACGACCTTCGCCGCCCTCGGCGTGCCCGCACCACTGGTGCGTTCGCTCACCGAGGCCGGCCTCACCGAACCCTTCCCGATCCAGATCGCGACCCTGCCGGACACCCTGACCGGCCGCGACGTCCTGGGCCGGGGCAAAACCGGCAGCGGCAAAACGCTGGCCTTCGCCATCCCCCTGGTGGCGCGACTGGCCGACAACACTCGCCGGCCCAGCCGGCCTGCCGGTCTGGTGCTCGCACCGACCCGTGAACTGGCCACACAGATCACTGCCACGCTTGAGCCTCTGGCGGCTGCCTACGGCCTGCGGATCACCACCATCTTCGGCGGCGTGCCACAAGCCCGCCAGGTCAAGGCGCTGCAAGCCGGCGTCGACATCGTGGTGGCCTGCCCGGGCCGCCTTGAAGACCTGATGCGCCAGCGCCTGGTCACCCTCGACGGTGTCGAGGTGACCGTGATCGACGAGGCCGACCACATGGCCGACCTCGGCTTCCTGCCCGGGGTCACCCGGATCCTGGCCGCCACGCCGCGAGGTGGGCAGCGCCTGCTGTTCTCGGCGACCCTGGACAACGGGGTGGACAAGCTGGTCACCCGGTTCCTGCAGGATCCGGTGTCGCATTCGGTCGACAGCCAGAACTCCCCCGTCGCGGCGATGACGCACCATGTCTTCTACGTGGCCGGGGCTGACGCCAAGAAGGACCTGGTGCGCACGCTCGCCTCGGGCAGCGGCCGCCGAATCCTGTTCATGCGCACCAAACATCAGGCCCGGAAACTGGCCCGTCAACTGACCGAGTCAGGTATCCCCTCGGTGGACCTGCACGGCAACCTGTCCCAGCCGGCCCGGGACCGTAACCTGGCGGCCTTCACCGCCGGGACCGCCCGGGTGCTGGTCGCCACCGACATCGCCGCCCGCGGAGTCCACGTCGACGACGTCGAACTCGTGGTGCATATCGACCCGCCTGCCGAGCACAAGGCCTACCTGCACCGCTCCGGGCGCACCGCACGGGCCGGACGGGCCGGTGACGTCGTCACCGTCGTGCTGCCCGAGCAGCGCAAGGAGACCCAGGTTCTGCTGCGCAAGGCCGGCATCAACGCCGCGCCGCAGCAAGTGGCATCCGACTCTCCTGCAGTGCTGGACCTGGTCGGCGAGGTCGCTCCGTATCAGGCTCCGGTCGCCGCTGCGCCGGCCCAGACGAAGTCCAGCGCGCCCCGCCGGACCGGTGGGACGGGACAGCAGCGCCGCCGGGTTCCGGGTTCCCCACAGGGGCGTCCGGGTCGACCGGCCCAGCGCCGCAGGGCATCTCGCGCGACCGGATCGTCGTCTTTCTGACCTTCCAGCGGTCTAAATTTCGTGGTTCGTCGTCGACGCGCCGGCCGGATTCTGGTCGGCGCGTTCGGCGTCCCAGGAACTGCTGTCGGCGCGGGCCGCGCGGACTATGCGATCCGCTCTCTCATAGACGGAACTGGCGCGATCCTGCTCGGAGATGAGGCGTGCCCCGGCGTAACGCAGGACCATCAGCGCCAGAGTGGCCGGCGTCACGGCAGGCACCACCAGAAGTCTCGTATCGGCATTCTGGCCGCGGAACGCCATCAGCCGGTGGCGCGGCGCATTCACGCCGATTTTCGCGGTGGCTGCCACTGTCATGGTGCTCATCATCGGAGTGACGGACCCCGCCGACCAGTTGAGGCTGATGTCAACGACCTCACCCAGTGCCGGTCGCAGCGCCTCGACGAGATCCGGGAGTTCACGGACCATCGAACCCGTGCGCGGCCACCAGGCGCCGTCGATCTCACCGCCGAGGACGGCGGCAAGAGACAGTCGCACGGGGCTTGCGGTTCTTCGGGAATTACGGGACGCGCTCACAATTGTTCCTTCGCGTCGGCGGCGCCATGCCGAGCTCGCGAATGAGGGTTCACCGCAGGCGTTTTTGACTCTACACGCGCCGAACAGGGCGCTAACCGGCCCCGATACCAAGCCTGCGCGCAACATCCGGTCCGCCGTAGGCCACGATCGACTCCGGGTCCCCGCACACCACCAGTTGGTCCCGGGCCCGGGAGAGCCCGACGTAGAGCCGTTCGGAGGCGCGCTCCAGGGCGTAGCGGTCGTTGACCACCAGCACGATGGCCCGGCGCTCCAGCCCTTTGAACCCGAGCACGTGGCCGTAGAAGACCTGATCGGTATCCCAGAAACTGTCCCAGTAGGCCTGATTACCGTCGTCCTGTCGAGCCACCTGTTCGGGGTGGCGGCTGCCGGTGGTCAACAGGGCGACGTCCTCCGGTCGCCAGCCCTGTTCGAGCAGAGCCTCGATCTGGTCGTCGCCGACATCGAGAACCTCATCGCGCTCGCAGGCAACGAACCGGACCTCCGGGCCGTCGCCGCCGAGGAAGCGCATCGGGTGGTCGGCCAGTGGCTGGAAGGCCGTGGCGATCTGGCGGGTGTTGCGAATGTTCTGGTCCAGGATCAGCGGCACCAACGGCACCGGCGGCGTCCCCTGGCGGTCGAACACCCGCTGCCCCTCGTCGATGAACACGTACAGCCCGCCTTCGTCGGGGTCACGCAACGCCGCGAGGGCCGGCTCCCACCAGCTGTCGGCGAAGTCCTGCGCCTCGTCAATCACTATGGCGTCAAAGCGTTTTCCGTCCGGCAGGCCGGTCGCCAACTCCAGCATCGCGGCCGGCAAGTCGTTCTCGAAGAACTGGGAGGTCTCCTTGGTGCGCTCGAGTTCGTCGGGACCTTCGGGGGCGCCCCACTCGATGCCGAGGCTGTGGAACTCCCCGACGTAGTCCGGCTGCTGGCGGCGATTCCAGCCGGCGGCGATCCGTTTGAGGTAGGACGCCAGGCCGTGCGAATAACAGATCAGCGCAACCCGTTGGCCCTGGGCGGCCAGCCGCCGAGCCTGCTCGAGTGCCATGAATGTCTTGCCGCTGCCGGCACCGCCGCGGATCTCCACCCGGTTGAGCATCCGGATCGCGCCGAGGATGACGGCCTGCTGCTCGTTGAGGATGTCGGCGGCGTTCTCGTTCTCCAGCGCGCGGGCCACAACGTCGCGTTGCGGCAGCCCGCGGCCGCCCAGCGCGGTCTGCAACTGCTCGGCGGCGGTCGCGGACAACAGGGGCAAGCCGGTCGTCTGATTGAGCGCGATGTCACGCAACTTCTGGCCCAGCGATCCGATCTCGTCACGGTCGATCACCATCCACCGGGGGCAGTCGGAGAGTGCGAAGTCGTGCGCTATCGCGCTGTCGGTGAGAACCAGCATGTGGTTCCATCGGGTCCGGCCCTGGGTCCACCGCGGGTCGGACTCGACGAAGCCGCGCAACGCGTAGCGGGCCTGCCGGATCTGCCGAACCGGGTCGAGGATCTTGACGTGGCCGTTGCGACGGCTGCGCTGCAGCCAGGTGGTGCCGTCGTGCCACACCTCGCCGCCCTTGACCTCGATGCAGACGATTCCCGCGCCCTCGAGTGCGACGACGAAGTCGATCTCGTGGTCCTTGAGATGGTCGGTGACCCGTTTACCGGCGATGAGGACATCGTGCTCGCCGAGTTGCGCGCACAGCGCATCCCAGACCTGGCGCTCGCTGTCGTTGGCCAGTCGGGGGTCCTCGGGCACAGTGATGGGCATCTGCCCCCTCCCCCTCGCACCTGCCTGGTGCCATCAGCGTAGGGCGACCGCGAACGTCGGCAGGCGATATTGGTGTACTGTGGAGTTCAGAGCCGCTTACGCCTTGATGGCGTCGCAGAATGTATGTCCGAAACTCGGACCGCTATCGCGACTCGATTCCATTGCCCGATCGGAAGTCTGTGCCGGTCGTAGGAAAGAAACCCATTGAACGACAACCTGTTTTCCCACCCCGTCGAGTCGCAGTACGTAGCGCCGACTTACGAGGGTGCCTCTGACCCTATTGAGAACCCGAAGTTCTCGGATCAGGAACCCCAGATTCCCCAATAGCCAACGCTTTGGTGAGCTTTCGCACCGATCACGGTGCGGAAAATGCCGGCTGCGATCCGTTCAGTCCGGCTTGAGGATGTCTACTTCAGACATCGGATGAGAGAAGTAAAGAATGGCACAGGGAACTGTGAAATGGTTCAACAGCGAGAAGGGCTTCGGCTTCATCTCGCCCGACGGTGGCGCGGAAGATGTTTTCGTCCACTTCTCGGAGATCAGCGGAAGCGGCTACCGCTCGCTGGACGAGAATCAGCGGGTCGTTTTCGACATCGGCCAGGGACCCAAGGGGCCCCAGGCGCTCGCTGTGCGAGCTGAATAAAGACCTCAGAATCGGGCCGGCAGGGAAACCTGCCGGCCCTTTTTTGTGTCGGTGGGGGCCGATACGGTGAGGTCTGAAAGGGGGTTTGGCACATGAGCCAACAAACGACGGAACCGAAACTGGGAGAGACTTTCTCCGCGGCGATGAACTTCGCCGCCGACGCGCACCGCACCCAGGTCCGCAAGGGCGGCGACATTCCCTATCTGGGGCACCTGCTGAGCGTCGCCGGTCTGGTGATCGAAGCCGGCGGCACCGAGACCGAGGCGATCGCCGCGCTACTGCACGACGCCGCCGAGGACGCCGGCGGTGAGGCCACGCTGACCGAGATCCGTGAGAGCTTCGGTGGTGAGGTGGCGGGGATAGTCAGTGAGTGCAGCGACACTTTCCAGACTCCCAAACCGCCATGGAAACAACGCAAGCAGGCATATATCGACCACGTCGGGCTCGCCTCCGACGGCGCGGTTCTGGTGTCGCTGGCCGACAAACTCGACAACGCTCGGGCAATCCTGCGGGACCTGCGCCGGGAAGGTGACGGACTCTGGGAGCGGTTCTCGGTCAATGACCCCGGCGAGCACCTGTGGTACTACCGCACCCTGCTGGCCACATTCGAGCGGCGTCGTCCGGACTGCTGGATGGTCGCCGAGTTGCGGCGCGTCATCGAGGCCTGGAGTCGCGAGGTGCACAAGGCTTCCGCAGCCTCGACTTAGACCGCCTACTCAGGCCGCCTGCTTCTCGAACAGGTAGTGGAACACCATCCACTCGTTGCCGTCCCGGTAACCGAAGACCTCCGAGCAGAACAGCAGGAACATCCGCCACCGCTCCAGTGCCACCGACGCTGACGTCGGACCGCCCTCCAGCGCCTTCAGACACTGAGTCTTGTTGGCGTCCAGGCGTTCCAGCCAGGCATCGAGGGTCTTGGTGTACTCGCGACCGTTGACATCCCACACCCGACTCTGTTTGAGATCGGACGGCAGGAAGTTCTCGAACAGGTCCCGGCTGGGCATGGTGCCGCCGGCGAAGAAGTACTTACCCATCCAGTCGGTGGTCTTGAAGTCGTAGGCGAAGCGACGGTTGCCCAGGATCTGCACCATCATTCGTCCGTCGGACTGCAGCCAGGAGCTGACCTTGCTCAGCACCATGTCGTAATTCTTCATGTGCTCGAGCATTTCGCAGGACACGATCACGTCGAACGCGCCGCGGAAATCGGGGGCGTCGAAGCTGCTGGCGTCGGCCTTGACGCAGGTGAATCGGCCGGCGTGCTCGGCGTTCCTGGCTTTGATGAAGTCCTGCTGAGTGGCACTGTTGGACAGGAACGTGACGTGCGCGCCCGGGTAATTCTCCAGCACGTAGCTACCGTGGGAACCCCAGCCGCAGCCCAGATCGAGCAGACGCACCGTCTGCTTGCGCTCGACGAGTTCACTCAGACGCAGCCGCTCCTCCAAGAAGGTGTGCAGCATTGCCACCTCCGCCTCGGCCAGGGTGGTGGATGCGCGCGGGAACTCGCAGCACGAGTACTTCAGATACGGCCCGAGCATCAGGTGGAAGAACTCGGTGGGCACCTCGTAGTGCTGGACATTGGCGTCATCCTGATGCAGGGCGCCCGCGCTGGCCCGAAGCTTCTCGAAGTACTTCTTCTTGTAGAAGGCCTGCTTCTCGACGTCGCCGCCACACTCGAAGGTCTTGACCCATTGGGCGCACATCAGCCGGACCAGGCGCCGCATGACAGCATCGGGCAGCAGTCCGCGTTCCTTGAGGGCGAGGATGTTGTTGAAGAGGCGTTCCACGAGGAACATCCAAGCACGCCGCACCGTACTCTGAAGTCCGTGACGGTCCCCTGGTCGCCGAGTCGACTCGGCAATTTGACCGGTAAGCGCGTCGTCGTGACGGGGGCGACCAACGGCGTCGGACTCGGAACCGCCGCCGCTCTCACCAAAGCCGGTGCCCACGTGATCCTGGCGGTGCGCAACACCGAACTCGGCCGCCAACGCGCCGCCGAGATCGGCGGTTCGACCTCGGTGGTCGAATTGGATCTGGCGGAACTGGATTCGGTCCGCGCCTTTCCGGCTCTTCTCGACGGCGATGTCGACGTCTTGGTCAACAACGCCGGTGCCCTGACCCAGAGTCGGGTCGAGACGGTCGACGGTTTCGAGATGACACTCGGCACGAACCTGTTGGGCCCCTTCGCATTAACCAACCTCCTGCTGCCGCGAATCCGCTCACAGATCATCATCGTCGGATCCGAGGCACACCGGTCGGCGACATTGCGACTCGACGATATGCATCTGCGTAGCCACAAGTGGACGGTGATGGGCGCCTATGCCCGATCCAAACTCGCGGTCATGTTGTGGGGCCTGGAACTCGACCGCCGGCTGCGGACAGCCGGCTCGCAGGTCGTCTGCCAACTCACCCACCCGGGCTGGGTGGCTTCGAACCTGTCGCACGTGTCCGACTCGCCACTGATGGCACTGGCGCATAAGTCGGTCAAGTTCGTCGCCGACAGGGTGGCCAACGATATCGACGAAGGGGCCGCACCGACGCTGTACTGCATCAGCGAACCGATCCCGCCGGGCAGCTACGTCGGAGTCAGCGGCCGGTTCGGCCTGCGCGGTGGACCGGTTCTCGTCGGCCGGTCAGCGGTCGCCGCCGACTACGCCGCCGCCGCGGAACTTGTCGCGTTCGCCGAACGGGAAACCGGTACGGCACTAGCGCTGTAACCGCCGCAAGTTAGGCTCGGCTACATGCCTTTGCTCTTCAACCCCAGCACCTATGACCCCAAGTCGTTCGACGAGGACACCCGCACGCAACTCCTGGCGCTCGTCGACTTCTTCGAAAACAAGGGCCTGGCCCGCAACAAAGAGGAGTACTACTCCGG
>DAIPYT010000055.1:0-18234 GCA_036782595.1 Mycobacterium sp.
CCATGGTCAACGCTGTCCGTATCGTCCGCGGAACACCCACACCCTCACTCTCTCGCGGAATCAGTCCCCGGCCGAGATCGCCAGAAAACACCGCCGCTTCCCATCGTCTCAACTGACGGATCGATACGCCCTGCGAAGCACGCCATGCGCCCTTCTGCCCATGAGGTTTTAAGTGGTACTCAAGGACGAACTCGCGAATCTCCGCTGACGTGAACCCTGGACTGATCGACAACGCCCAACTCCCTAACACTGGCTAAACCGACTCACAGCCAGCGTGGCAAAGAGGGTGAGCGACGAAAACCGCGCCCAAATCGCGGCTACCGCGGCTGCCGCCACATCGGCCATAGCGACGGTCCGCCACCAGGCATCGCGATCTCGCCGGTCACCTCGAAACCGAACCGCAGGTAATACGGGATGTTGTCGGGATTACTGGACTCCAGGTAGGCCGGCGCACCCTCGGCGTCGCAGCGGTCCAGTCGGGACCGCATGAGAGCCGCGCCGTAACCGCCACCGCGGACCGTCGGGTCGCTGCCGATCATCGCCAAATACCAATGCGGTTCCTCGGGATGGTGGGCCTTCATCTCATCGCTCAGCGCCCGCGCCACCCCGAGTCGGCCGCGAAACATCCGCAACAGCGCAGGCAGCATGGCGATCTGGGCGAGGGGATTCTGCAACGACCGGCCGGGCGGATCCCACAGCGCGGCCGCGCCGACTCGGGAATTCCCCGGGGACGTCCCCGCGGGCGGACCCGCTTCCGGGACAGCAGCCAACTCCACCCCGCCGCCGGCTAGGAAGTGGTGGCGGGCCATCACACCGAAGAAGCCCGGCAGCGACGCGATCCGACGGGCGGCGTCGGGTTGCAACCAGCAGAACACCGGATCGTCGGCGAACGCCCGGGCCAGTGTCGCGGCGAGCGCGGGAACGTCGGTCCGGTGAGCGGTTCTCACATCAGGCGGCATCGCCGTCACGCTAACCGAGAAGGGTCGCCACGCCCAGGGTGAGCACGCACAGCACCACCGCCGCGGTGGTCAGACCGTAGACCAGGGTGCCCGCGCGACCGGTCGTGAAGTCCCCCATCAGGTCGCGGTCCCGGCCCAGGCCGACCATCGCCAGAAGCAGTGGAACCAGCAGCACGGCATTGAGCACCTGGGTGCCGACCAGGATCGCCACCAGTGGGGCATCCGGGGTCAACACCAGCACCGTGCCGATCAGGGTGATGACGCCGTACGTCAGATAGAAGACGCGGGCCTCGCTGTAGGGGTCGTCGATCGCGGCCTCCACGCCGGCGTACTCGCACACCGAGTACGCGGTGGACAGCGGCAGGATCGAGGCCGCCAGGATCGACGCCCCGATCAGACCGATGGCAAACAGCTTAGAGGCCGCCTCCCCGGCCAGTGGTTCCAGCGCGACGGCGGCGTCGGCCGCGTCGGCAATACTGCGACCGTCGCGGTGCAGAGTGGCGGCGCAGGCGACCACCACGAAGAAGCCGATCACTCCGGTCAGCACCGCACCGGTCACCACATCGATGCGTTCCAGACGCAGATCCTCGGTGCGCAGCTTCTTGTCCACCGCATAGGACTGCATGAACGACAGCCCCCACGGCGCCAGCGTCGTCCCCAACGTCGCGGTGACGATGGCGATGGCCTCACCGGTCATCGGCATGCTCGGAACGAAGGTGCCGTGCAACGCCGCACCCCAGTCCGGGCCGGCCATGAACCCCGAAATGATGTAGGCCAGGAACACCGTGGACAGCAGCAGCAGCAACCGCTCCACCCGGTGGAAACTACCCCGCAGCACCAGCAGCGACACCGCCACCGCAGCCACCGGCACGCTGATATAGCGGCTGACCCCGAAAATCTCGAAACCCGCTGCGATGCCGGCGAATTCAGCGCAGGTGGTGCCGACGTTGGCAACCACGAGAGCGACCAGAACACCACCACCGGTCCGGACCCCGTAGCGCTGTCGCACCAATCCGATCAACCCCTGACCGGTGACCACTCCCATCCGCGCAGCCAGACCGTGGAACACCACCAGCGCCACCGTCGACAGCAGCAGCACCCACAGCAGCTGGTAGCCGTGGTCGGCACCCAGCACCGAATAGGTGGTGATACCGGCCGGATCGTCGTCGGAGAGCCCGGCGAGCAACCCCGGTCCCAGCACGGCCAGCAGCGGGGCCCACCGGTTACGCAGCCTGGTACCCAGCCGGGTCATGTGCGTCGGTCGCGGATCAGGTGACGGCGATGCGGCCAGGCGCCCGAGCGGAAGAACCTGCGGCCCTTGAGCACTGAGCGCCGATGGATCCGCTCGGCGACCTCCGGGTGCACCACCCGCACTGCGTCGGCGGCAACCTGCGGATCGCGCACCGCGAGGATCTCGTTGGCAGCGTCGACATCGACCCGGCTGACCAGTGCGGCAAGTCCGCGCGCATCCAGCCGGTGCACCGCCGATCGAGGCGTGGCCAACTGGACCGCGTGGCCACGGTCGGAGGTGAGGTGGAGATCGGACCAGGCGACTATGTCCTCACCGGCCGGCATTCGGCGCAGACCGAGTCGGCGCAGCACACCGGTGAAGCCGACCTCGGCCCCGAGCAGTTCCAGCCGGCCGTCGCGGGTGCGGCCCAGCACCACATCGGCCACCCTGGCCAGCCGCTGCCCGACGACGTCGACGATCTGGGTGTCCAGCACATCGCGGTTGAGCATGATCTCGTCGGGGGCCAGCGCGGCCGACAACCCGGCGGTGTCGAATCCGGTCGGCTCGACGCCGACGACCACCCGGCCGAGGTGGAACGATTCGACCGCCGCCCAGGGCAGCAGCGCGATCCGGCCGCCGGGCAGTCTCAGGATCAGCCGTTCGACCGCCGATCCGCTGCCGTCCAACCGCACGGTCAGATCGGCCAGTCGGCCCACCTCACGGCCGTCAGGTGCCGACACCTGCTGTCCGGTCAGACGGCTAAGCAGCAACACGGGTCACAGCATGCCCCATGGACTGTTCTAATCGAACAATGCGGGCATTGCGGATGGTGGGTTTCGGACGCGAACCAGAACTGATGGAGGTGCCCGACCCCACACCGGGTCCGGGCGAAGTGGTGGTCAAGGTCGGAGGGGCCGGGGCGTGCCATTCGGATCTGCACGTGCTCTACGAACTCGACGCCTCGGCGGTGTGGCAGTTGCCGATGACGCTGGGGCATGAGACCGCGGGATGGGTGCACACGACGGGCAGCGGTGTCGAGGGCCTGAACGAGGGCGACCCGGTCGCGGTATACGGGGCGTGGGGCTGCGGGGTGTGCCGGCGCTGCGCGGTCGGCATGGAGAACTACTGCGAACGGCCCTCGCTGATCGGCGGCGGCGGTCTGGGACTGGACGGCGGGATGGCCGACTATCTGCTGGTGCCCCACCAGCGGCACCTGGTGCCGCTGCCCGACGGGCTGGACCCGGTGGTCGCCGCACCCCTGACCGACGCCGGACTGACGCCGTATCACGCGATCCGCCGGTCCTGGCCAAAGCTGACCCCGGATGCCACCTGCGTGATGATCGGCGTCGGCGGCCTCGGTCACGTCGGCGTGCAGATCGCTCGGGCAACCACCGCCGCACAGGTCATCGCCGTCGACCTCAAGCCGGAAGCGCTGGAGTTGGCCCGCAGGGTCGGTGCCCACCATGCCGTGCTGTCCGATGACGGCGCGGCCGAGGCCGTGCGGGAACTGACCGACGGCCGGGGTGCCGACGTCGTCATCGACTTCGTCGGGGCCACCCCGACGATGAACCTCGCCCGCGCGGTGGCCCGCACGATGGGTGACGTCACGATCGTCGGCATCGGCGGCGGCGAGGTACCGCTGGGTTTCTTCTCCCAGCCCTACGAGGTCAGCATCGCCACCACCTACTGGGGCAGCCGGCCGGAACTGGTCGAACTGCTGGCACTGGCCGGCCGCGGGCAGGTGTCCAGCGAGCGCAGTGTCTACTCCCTCGACGACGCCGCCCGGGCCTACCGCGACCTGCATGATGGAGTGGTCACCGGACGCGCAGTGGTGGTGCCCTGACCTGGAAGGCTTAAACGCATGTGGGACTTCGAGACCGACCCCGAATACCAGGCCAAGCTCGACTGGGTCGAGGAGTTCATGCGCGAGGACCTCGAGCCCCTCGACCACGCGCCGCTGGACCCCTACGACAAGAAGAACCCTGAGCTGATGCGGGTGTTGCGCCCGCTGCAGCAGAAGGTCAAGGACCACGGGTTGTGGGCTGCGCATCTCAGCCCCGAGCTGGGCGGCCAGGGCTACGGCCAGGTCGAGCTCGCGTTACTCAACGAGATCGTCGGCCGGTCACGTTGGGCGCCAGCGGTTTTCGGATCCCAAGCACCCGACTCCGGCAACGCCGAGATCATCGCCCTGTTCGGTACCGAGGACCAGAAGGCCCGGTACCTCAAGCCGTTACTCGACGGCGAGATCTCGTCGTGCTATTCGATGACCGAACCGCAGGGCGGTTCGGATCCGGGCCTGTTCACGACCCGCGCGGTGCGCGACGGCTCAGGAGACTGGGTGATCAACGGCGAGAAGTGGTTCTCCTCCAACGCCCGCTATGCGTCGTTCTACATCGTCATGGCGGTGACCAATCCGGAGGCCCGCACCCACCAGAAGATGTCGCTGTTCATCGTGCCGGCCGAAACTCCGGGTATCGAGATAGTCCGCAACGTCGGGGTTGGTGGTGAAGCCTCTGCGCACGCCTCGCACGGCTACGTGCGCTACACCGATGTGCGGGTGCCGGCCGACCATGTGCTCGGCGGCGAGGGACAGGCATTCGCGATTGCCCAAACCCGGCTCGGAGGCGGCCGGGTACACCACGCCATGCGCACGATCGCGTTGGCCCGCAAGGCTTTCGACATGATGTGCGAGCGGGCCGTCTCCCGGCAGACCCGGCAGGGCCCGCTGGGTGACTTCCAGATGACCCAGGAGAAGATCGCCGACAGCTGGATCCAGATCGAGCAGTTCCGCCTGCTGGTGCTGCGCACCGCGTGGAAGATCGACCGCTACCACGACTACCAGAAGGTGCGCCGCGATATCGCCGCGGTGAAGGTGGCGATGCCCGGGGTGCTGCACGATGTGGTGCAACGGGCCATGCAGTTGCACGGATCGCTCGGGGTGTCCGATGAAATGCCGTTCATCAAGATGATGGTGGCCGCGCAGTCGCTGGCCATCGCCGACGGCCCGACGGAGGTGCATAAGCTCACGGTGGCTCGGCGCACGCTCAAGGAGTACGAACCGGTGGACACGATGTTCCCGTCGGCGCACCTGCCGACCCGCAAAGCCGCGGCGCAGGCCCGGTTGGCCGAGTTACTCGAGCACGAGGTGGCCGAGCTTTAGCGCGTGTCACAAACTCGTCACTTGTTGGGTCTATCCAATCCGTGCGAAGGCGCTCACCATGAGGTCAGCGTCATTTATTGACGTCGATGCAGGCCTTGGCAACGCCTCAAGGATTGGGAAAAGCATGACTGAATACTTCGCCACCACACCACTGTTCATCATCGCGGCGGGCACGATCTTCATCGTGTTGATGGCCTTGACGATGCGCGCGATCATCCGCCGTGAGAAGGCGATGATCAACTCGGCGATGGACGAGCCGCACGAGGTCGCGGCTTACCGGCAGCGCTGGCGCAGCGCGGCTTAGTAAGTCCGGGGGCCGCGCTGCACCGCCTGGCCCTCGTGGACGGCTGTGCCCACCCGCACGCCCTGCGCGTCGTACAGCCCGGCCGTGACAACTCCGCGTCCGCGGGCCGCCGCCGGCGATCGCGACTCCAGCAGATTCCACCTGTCTGCGCGAATCGGCCGGTGGAACCAGGTCGAGGAGTCGGTCGTCGCGGCGTGATGACTGCGGTCGGTCATCGAGTGACCATGCACCGCCAGCACGGGGTCCACGCCGTAGATGTCGGTGACGTACACGGCAATGCAGGCGTGCAGAAGCGGGTCGTCGGGCAGGTTCGCGGTCACCCGCCACCAGAGCCTGCGGACGAACTCCGCTGGGGCCTGCGCTGAGCGGTCGTCGCTGATCCGGATGTCGATCTCGCCCAACGGAAGTGACGGCGCCGGCCCGATCGGGCCGGTGCGGGGCAACTGCTCGGGATCGCCGGTCACCGAATCCGCGTGCTCCGGACCGGTTGCCGCAACGGCGAACAGGGCGGTCACGCTCACGAGCAACCGGTCCCCCTGCCTGCCGAGGACCCGGCGCGAGGACGAACTGCGGCCGTCGTGGGTCCGTTCCACCTCGTAGCGGACCGGCTCACCGGCGTCGCCACCACGAAGGAACTGCACGTGCACCGCGGTCGGGGCCCTGTCGTCGGTCACCGTCCGGCAGGCTGCCGCCAACGCCTGAGCGGCGAGGTGCCCGCCGTAGGCGCGTTTGCCCACCGGTCCGTTCGACGGCCCGGTGAAGACGTCGCCGTCAGTGTCATCGCACGGGTCCATCGTCAACAGTTCGGTGATCATTCGCCGAGCCATTCGGCGGGCACCGCGTCGTTGTCCTGACCGAGGGCGGGCGCGGGGCCCGGCCGGGTGTGCACGCCGCCGACCGACATCGGCAGGCCGGGTGCCAGATAGCTGCCGATCCGGTCCTGTTCCACCCGCGCGAACAGCGGATTGGCCCTCACCCGTGGGCTGTTGGCCACCTCGGTGAAGCTCTGGTAGCGATCCCACAGCACCGAGCTGGCCGACAGGGCGGCGCTGATCTGCGCGGCGGTGTGCGAGCCGAACCACTGCCCGAACAGATCATCGAGCACCTTCCGGTGCTCGTAACGACTGCCTTCGTCGTCGAAATCCACGCCGAGCGCATCGGCTAGGGCGGCAACGGCTTTGGCCGTCCCGGTCAGCTCGGTCAGGTCACGGAAGTGCCGCGCGGTGAGCGCCACCACCATGAACGATTCGCCGTCGCTGCTGCTGAAGTCCCGGCCGTATTGACCGAAGATCGCATTACCCAGCCGCGGGCGCTGATCACCGTTGACCATGACCTCGGTGAGGAAACCGAGGTTGGCCGCGGTCGCCAGGGCGACGTCGTCGAGTGGCAGGCGGATCCGGCAGCCCTGGCCGGTGGCATCCCGATGGCGCAGTGCGGCCAGGATCGCCACTGCGGCGTAGAGCCCGCAACTGACATCCCAGGACGGCATCACGTGGTTGACCGGGCCGACATGGTCGGCCGGGCCGGTGACCAACGGGAAGCCGGTGGCGGCGTTGACGGTGTAGTCGACCCCGGTACCGCCGTCGGCGCGACCGACGACCTCCAGGTGGATCAGATCGGGCCGCAACGCACTCAACGCCTCGTAGGAATGCCATTGCCGGCCAGCCACATTGGTGATCAACACACCGGCCGTGGTGATCAGCCGCTGCACCAGCAGCTGACCGTCGGCCGAGCGCATATCGACCTCCATCGACCGCTTGCCCTTGTTCAGGCCCGCCCAGTAGATGCTGTCGCCGCCGGGGGTCACCGGCCAGCGGTGGTAGTCGGCAGCACCGCCGAGAGGATCGACACGTACCACCTCGGCACCGAGTTGGGCCAGCGTCATCCCGGCCAGGGGCACCGCGACGAAGCTGGAGATCTCCACGATCCGGATACCGGCCAGCGGTCGGACAGCCCCAGCACTCACCCGATGAGTATGGCGGTCACTTGTCGAGCGAGAACGGCACGCCGAGGAAAAACAGGGAGCTCAGCAGCAGGACCCAGCCGGCCGCCTGCCAGATAGGCCACACTCCCTCGACCTTCCACACCTGATAGGTGCGAATGAACGCGCCGATCCCGCCGGCGAACAGGATGCCGGGCACCAGGATCGCGGCCAGTTGCGAACGCCATATCGCGGTGGCGGCGAACGCCGCGCCGGCGAGCGCGAGAACCAGCAGCGTGTATTTCACCGCCGCCCGCAGCACCTCGGGGTCACGCCAGCGCTTTTCTACATCATTGATGTTGCCGGTCATAGATTCAGCGTAGGCCGCATGCGTACGGTGACGCAGGTGCGCATCGTGGTCATCTCCGACACCCACATTCCCGGCCGCGCCCGCGATCTGCCCGCCGCCGTGTGGGAGCAGGTGGAATCCGCCGACGTGGTGATTCACGCCGGCGACTGGGTGCACGTCGATCTGCTCGACGAACTCGAGGAACGCGCGGCGCTGCTGGTCGGCTGCTGGGGCAACAACGACGGCCCGGCGTTGCGGACGCGGCTGCCCGAGCGGGCCGACGTGACCCTGGCCGGTGTGCGGTTCACCGTGGTGCACGAGACCGGAGCGTCGGCGGGGCGGGACGCGCGGATGGCGAAGGCCTACCCGGAGACAGACGTGCTGGTGTTCGGGCACAGTCATATTCCGTGGGACACCACCGCGGCGTCGGGGTTGCGGCTGCTGAACCCGGGCTCGCCGACGGACCGTCGGCGCCAGCCGTTCCACACCTACATGACGGCGGTCGCCGACGGCGGTGCGCTCACAGAGGTCACTCTGCATCGGCTATAGACCGATCGGCTGTAGATCGAAGCCGCCGGGCGAGTCCGGAGGCGCGCATCGCGCGACGGTCCACCGCGGCACGCAATTGATCGGCCGTCCCGATCAGCCGCACCTTCTCCCGGGCCCGGGTGACGGCGGTGTAGAGCAGCTCGCGGGTCAGCAGCCGGGAATCTTCGGAGGGCAGCAGGACGGTGACCTCGACTGCCTGGCTCCCCTGGCTCTTGTGGATCGTCATGGCGTGCATGGTCTCGATATCGGCGAGCCTGCTGGTGGCGAGTTCGACCGGTCCGGCCGCACCGCTCATCACCGCCCGCAGCACCCCGTCGTGCAGTACCGCCACCCCGGTGTCGCCGTTGTACAGGCCCAGCCCGTAGTCGTTGGCGGTCACCAGCACCGGTCGGCCGGGATACCACGGCGCCCACAGCGGCATATCGGTCTGCTCAGCCAGCCACCGCTCGGTCTGACGGTTCCAGTAGTCCACCCCGTACGGGCCGCGGCGGTGCGCACACAGCATCCGGTGCCGCTCCAGCGTCCGCAGCGCCTCGGTGTCGCTACCGAGCACGGCGGCCTCGCGCAGCGCCAGGGCATGCGGGACAAGGACTTTGCGCAGGATCACGCCCGGTTGGTCGGTGTCCACCCACTCGATATGTGGGCCGCCGGCGACGAGCACCTCGAGTGCGGCCTCGGAGTCTCCGGCCCGGATTGCGTTGGCCAGCGCGCCGATCGACGCACCGAACCGGTGCGAGGTGACCAGCCGGGCGATCGGTCCGCCGTCCACCAGCCCATCGACGAGGTCGGCCAGCACGGCCCCGGCCTCCACCGACGCCAACTGGTCGGGATCCCCCACCAGCAGAAGCCGCGACTCCGGCCGCACCGCCTCCAACAACCGCGCCATCATGGTCAACGACACCATCGAGGTCTCGTCGACGACGATCACATCGTGCGGCAGTCGGTTGTCCCGGTTGTGCCGGAACCGCGACGAGGTATCGGGCCGGCTACCCAGCAGTCGGTGCAGCGTGGTGGCGCGCAGTTCGGGCAACCGGTCGCGGTCGACCGGATCGAGCGCGCTGATCTCCTCCTTGACCGCTTCCAGAAGTCGCGCTGCGGCCTTACCGGTCGGGGCTGCCAGCGCGATCCGTAAGGTCGGCTTGCCCGCCGACTCCGCCTGTTCGGCCAGCAGCGCCAGCAGCCGCGCGACGGTCGTCGTCTTACCGGTGCCCGGGCCGCCGGTCAGCACCGTCAGCCCTCGGGACAGCGCCACCTCAGCGGCCCCGCGCTGTTCGGCGTAGGCGGTCGGGAAGAGCCGTTCGATGTCGACGGCCGGCCCGGACCGCTCTGCGGCGGCCAACGTCCGGACATCCTCGGCGACCCGACACTCTTCAATCCAGTAGCGGTCCAGGTACAGCAGTCCGGCCCCATCAGCCTCGTCGAGGTGCAGCACCGTCGGCGCGGTCGCCAGCGGGCTGGCCGCCACGGCAGCCACCCATGCGGCAGGCTCCGGCCACGGAAGCTCCGGACTGCCGACCTGCTGCTGCAACGTGGCGAGGTCCAGGCACACCGAACCGCCGCGCACCGCTCGCACCACGAAGGCCAGCGCCAGGGCGACCTTTTCGTCACATTCCCCCGCGAGCGCGCTCAGCCGTTGCGCCACAATGACATCGGAGGCGTCGATGATCCCGTCGTCGTTGAAGATCCGCAGCAGTGGACCAGCGGTGACACTGCGGCGCCAGTCGGCGGAGTCGGCGATCGGTGCGGTCATGGCGCGGTCCCCTGGCCTTCGCTCCGACCGTCGTGCCGGTCGGGTCGCCGGCCGTCGAGCAGATCGGACAGTTCCGTCACCAGGGCGGCCGGCGGCCGCCAGCCGAACACCCCGGCGGGCTGGCCGTCGGTGACGGGCGTTTCCGGGCCGCACATCCCTCGGATGAACAGATACAGCACCCCGCCGAGATGCCGCTCCGGGTCGTAATCAGCCAACCGCCAGCGCAGGAAACGATGCAGCACAACGCAATACAACAGCGCCTGCAGCGGGTAGTCGGAGTGCAGCATGGCTTCCGCCATCCGCGCGGACGTGTAGTCGGCGGCGGTCAGCGGTCGGTCCGGTTCGCCGAGCCAGTTGGTCTTGTAGTCGGCCACCAGGTAGCGGTGACCGGTCTGATCCCCATCGGGGATCCGCAACACCACGTCGAGCGAACCACTCAGATAGCCCCGCAACGACTGGCGGCCCAACGTGGCGTCGGTCAACCGGTCGACATAGGCCGCCAATGGATCACCGGGCGGCAGATGCCGTTTCAGCAGGCGGCCGACGTCGGCAAGCCGGATATCGGGGACGTCGGTCCGTACGTCGCCTCCCGCGAGCGGGAACTCGAAGTCCAACTCGCACAGACGATCCGTCATCGCGATGTGCCGAAGTGTCAGGTTGCCGGCCAGTGGCCCGAGCGGGGTGTCGTGCAGTGGTATCAGCGCAGATGCAAGTTCGGCTGACGGCACGCCTACCGGCCACCACAGCGAGTGCTTCTCAGCCTGGGTGCGCAACTCCACGGAAAGGTCGGCCGCCTGCGGGTCGGCGTGTTCGAGAACCGCATGAACCAGGCTTCCGAACTTCGCACCGGCGGGCAGATCGGCCATCGGGGACGGCAGGTCGACACCGACCGAAGGGACCGTCAGTGGAATGTCGGCCACCTCGTCGTCGAGTTCGACGATCTCCGGCTCACTGCTCACGCCGACACCCTCCTGCGCGGACCGCACCAGCCCGGAGTAGGAGGTGCGCCGCCAGTTGGTATCGATCCCGCGATGGAAATGGCGCACGGCCAGGTCCCCCCGGAGCGCAGTGTCGGCAAGCCCGGCGATCGCCGCGGGTTCGGAGATCTCCACCACCGGGCCGCCGGCGGTCTGCCATTCCTGGAACCGTTCGAGAGCCTCGGCATCGGTGACGGTTTTGGTGGCGCACTTGTCGGGGATCGCGGTCTCCCCGGGACGACGGTCGCGCAGCAGGCGCGACAACCCGCCGTTCTGCTCGTCGCGCGACGGCGCCCACCAGGTCACCACCTGAGCCTGCGCCCGGGTCAGCGCCACGTACATCAGGCGGCTGTCGTCCCCCGCGGACTCCCGGCGACCCAGCACCTGGACATCGGCGTAGTCGTCGCTGCCGCGGCCACCGATGTGCAGGCATCGGGTCTGGCCGTCGTGGAAGAGGACCTCGTCGTACTGCTGCACATTGCGGTTGAAGGCGAACGGCAGATAGACGATCGGGAACTGCAGGCCCTTGCTGCCGTGCACGGTCATGATCTGCACAGCCGCCGCGTCACGGTCCAGCCTTTTGTTGTGCTCGGTGTCGCCGCGGGGCTCGTCGCGGCGGTCGCGCAGCCAGTCCCGCAACGCGGGCAGCGTGAGGTGCTCGCGGTGCGCGGTCTCCTGCAGCAGTTGCGTCACGTGCGCCATATCGGTCATGTACCGCTCGCCGTCCCGGTAGGACAGCACCCGATCCGCCATACCGCCGAGACGCGCAGCCTCGAACACCGCCGCCACCCCGCACGACCGCGCATTGTCGGCCCATTCGCGGATGGTGTCGGCGACGGAGTCGGTCAGGGAATCACCCTCGCTTGCAAGGTCTTCGGCGGTTCTCCCGAAGAACATCGTCGCCGCCGCGGCGCGCACGACGCCTGACCGGTGCGGCTGGTCGAAAGCCTCCAGCAGGGTGAGCCAGTCGTCGCAGGCGTCGGAGGCGAAGACGTCAGAGTCCCCGGTGTAGACCACCGGGATACCTGCTTCGGTCAGCGCCGCGAAGCACACCCGGGCGTCCTTGCGCTTCTCCACGATCACGGCGATGTCGCCGGCCTTGATCCGCTCGCCGGCGAAGGTGGCGGGGCTGTTCAGCAACTCCGCGATATCGGCCGCCAGATCCTGGCCGATATGGGTTCGCAGATCATCGATGCCGATCATCTTGTCGCCGCTCTTGCCGAACTTCTCCCGGGGCACCACCCTCAGCCGGAACGGGTCGTTGTGCGGCGCCCCGGCCAGGCGGCTGCCCTTGTGCTGCGCCTCGACATCGTGCACGACGATGCGCGGATCACCCAGAGCGGTGCCGCGAAGCACCGCCTGGAGCCGGTCGACGAGGGCGGCGTCGCTGCGCCAGTTGGTGCCCATGGTCCGCTTGTCGACGGCGTCTTCCGCGGCCCTCAAGTAGGTGTGGATATCCCCGCCCCGGAAGGAGTAAATGGCCTGTTTGGGGTCACCGATCAGCACCACGGTGGAGACACCGCTGAACGCGCGGTCGATCACCCGCCACTGCACCGGGTCGGTGTCCTGGAATTCGTCGACCATCACGATCGGCCAGCGGCGGCTCATCCGTGCGGCCGCCGGCGAGCCGTCCGCCTCCAGTGCGTCGGCGAGGCGGCTGAGCAGATCGTCGTAGCCCAGAACCCCCTGGCGCCGTTTGCGGATCTCGATCTCGGCCCGCACGTCCGCGGCGAAACCCACGCAGGCGGCGGGGTAGCTTTCCGGCTCGGAGTCCAGCGGCCGGAGTTCGGTGGCCGGGTTGCGCACCGCCTCGCGGGCAATCGTCAGAGCCCGTTTGTAGGGCAGCAACGGCTCATCGCGCTCCCGGCCGAAGCGGGCCAGGTAAAGGTCGTCGACGATCTCGACCACCAACTCGTCGAGGCTTTCCACCAACTCGACCCCGGCATCGGTATCCCCGGCGACCCCCAGCGAGGTCAGCACCAGGTTGCAGAACTGATGGATCGTTGCGATGGTCGCCGCGTCGAAACCCGCCAGCGCGTCGCCGAGCCGTTCCTTTCGCGCGGCCAGTTCCTCGGGGGTCCCGGTGATCAGCTGTCGCACGACCTCGTTCTCGCCGGCCAGTGCGGGCTGATCGAAGGCCGCCCATGCCTGCGAGATCTGCCGGCGCACCCGATCGCGCAACTCCTGGGTGGCGGAGCGACTGAAGGTGATCAGCAGCATCTCGTCAAGGGAGGCAATGCCTTCGGCGATATAGCGGGTGACCAGACCCGCCAGCGCGAAGGTCTTGCCGGTACCGGCACTGGCCTCCAGCAGGGTCGTCGAGCCGGGTGCGGGCAGTGGCCCGCGCAGATCGAACGTCGTCATCGCCCGCCCCGCTGTGTCATTGACCCCCCTGTAAGGACTGCAGCATCGGCAGCCACAGCCGAGCCGCATACGCCCCGAGACGGGTGTTCTCACCGGGGTGCTCCTCACCCGGCCGCGGCGGATCCAGCAGAACCGACAGTGGCGCCCCGGACTTCCACACCCGCGCGTGCGGCGGGTGTTTGTCCTCACCGGGGAAGTTGTTGTTGGACTTCCATTTGAAACCTGCCTGATAGGCCGGGTCCCCACCGCTGTAGCGGGCCTGCGCCCAGGCATAGGAGGTTTTGAGCGGCAACGGAATCGGCTCCCGCCGACCGGCGTCGTAGATGGCCACCAGATCGCGCAGCAGGTCGGCCGCCGGTGTCTGGGGGCAGCCGACCATCTCCCGGCGCGGTCCCTCTCCCTTGGGCCGCCGGCCGATGCACACCGCCGCCCAGTTTCGGTCCGGATCGTGAGCGGCCAACGCCAGCAGGGGGATCCATGCGGCCAGCAGATGTTTGCCATCGAGCTTGGAGTAGGTGACCGAGACCAGTCGGTCACCGTAGACCGGTGAGACGGTGCCGGTCAGCCGACGCCCCGCACCGAGGTCGATGTCGACATCGATCGCCCCCGCGGGCGCTGTGCGGAACTCGGCGGCCTCCGCGGCCAACGTCGCAGCCCTGTCCCGGATGGTCCGCGCGGTGCGCCAGCCGATCTGACCGGGCGGAAGCGTGCCCCGGCACCACTCCGCGTTCAAGGCGCGCTCGGGGCTCATCCCGCGCGCCATATCGGTCAGCATCCGGTCGCCCACCGTCCACTGCTCCAACGGATCGATATCCACCGGAATCGAGTCGGTGACCCCGTCGACATCGGTGGGCAGGGTGTAATCCAGCGCGCGGAAGAAGCCCTTCACCGGATCCTTGAAGAAGGTGACCAGATCGGCCAGCGAGACATCCGCGCTCTGCTGCGGAGGCAGCGCTCCGGCGACGAACGGCGGGCGATCGTCGCGATGTCCCTCTGCCGCGCGGGCGGCGCGCAGCACCGTCGCATCGAAGGTGAACGGCCGATCCGGGACCGCGGTGATCACCCCGCCCGGCTCCACATTGCGACTGTCGAAGGGCTGCAACGGATGCCGCGTGAGGATGGTGCTGCGAACCTTCGCAGTCGTGGTGGTGTCCAGAGCATCCAGCAACTCGGCCAGCGGTACGGCCGGCGGACGGTCATGACCGGTGTACTCATTGGCACCGGTATAGGTGATGACCAGAGTCTCGGTGGCCGCGCACACCGCGTCGAGCAGGAGTTGGCGGTCCTCGGAGCGGACGTCCCGCTCGCCGGTCCGCGGTGCGCGGGCCAGCGCGTCGTCGCCGTCAACCGCGCCGATACGGGGGAAAACGGTGTCGTCAAGCCCGACCAGGCACACCACCCGGTGCGGTACCGACCGCATCGGAACCATGGTGCAGACGGTCAGGGTCCCGGTGCGGAAGTTGGCCCGGGTCGGGCGGCCCGCCAGATGCCGGTGAAGCAACTGCTGCACGTCGGGCAACCGCAGGGAGGTCCGGTCACGCGGGCCGGCGTGGTGCAGAACGTCGTTGAACTCGCGCTCCATCTGACTGACCTGCCAGGCGTCGGCGTCGGCGACCCGGGTGAGCATCTTGATTCCGTTGATCAGGTTGGTCAACCAGTCCCGCAGCGGGCGGGTGCCGGTCAGCGACTGCAGCGTCTGCTGCAGCCTGTCGACGCACTCGGCGAGCCGGCCGGCGAGTTCGACGCGGTTGCTGCCGACGTCGTCGAGGGGCAGGGTGGCGTCGATCCAGGCCTGCGAGTCGTCCGACAGCGCCACCCCGGCCAGGATCCGGTCGATCCCGAAACGCCAGGTGTGGTGGACGAAGTTCAGGCCATAGGGCTCTCGATGGTGTTTGTCGAAACCCCACCGGATGTTCGCTTCACGAACCCAGTCGGTGATGTCGTCCAGATCGTCGTCGGTAAGCCCGAACCGGGCCCGTACCGGGTCGCTCTGGATCAGGTTGAGGACCTCCGAGGCGGTCACCCGGCTGCCGGCAAGGGTGAGCAGTTGGGACGACACCGCGAGCAGTGGATTTGTCTGCACCAGTGAGCGGTCGGCCAATCGGACGCGCAGCTGATGGGCCGGATGGGCATCCGGAACCACCTCGCCCAGGCCGAAGTCCGCGGCGATCAGCGGTGCGTAGGTCTCGATGTCCGGGCACATCACCAGGATGTCGCGCGGTTCCAGCGTCTCGTCGTCGGCCAGCAGGCCGAGCAGCACCTCGCGCAGCACGTCGACCTGCCGGGCCGGGCCGTGGCAGCTGTGCACCTGAACCGAACGATCACCGGGGGCATGAGTGCGGCCCTGCGGGTGGACGGCGTCGGCGGCGAGGTCGGACTGCAACCAGCCAAGCAACGTCGCCGGGCGGTCGGTTCCAGGCAGGAACTCGTCGGTGTCCAGTGTCTCCGGGAGGCTGCGCTGCAACTCGCGCACGTCGCGTCCCAGCGTGGCCAGAAGCGGATGGCCAACCTGACGGTGACTGGTGTCCCCGCGGCGCGGGACGGGCCCATGAAGAGCGGACAGGGTGGACCACAGTTGCGCGCTGGGGTGCGGCAGCCACAGGTGCAGGTCGTGGTGGGTGGCGAGTGCCTCAAGCAGCTCGATATCGGTGGCAGACAGCCTGGTGTAGCCGAACAGGGAGATGCGCTCTGGTAGCTCGCACCCTGATTCCCTTAGTTGCACAAGGATTTTCGAGTGCCGGATATGCGGCGGATCGATGCCCATCACCTCGACCAGCCGGCGCCACAGCTCAGGCTGCCAGGCCAGGTCGCCGTCGAGGTCCGCCGTGTCGCCCGCCAGCCAGCCGGCGAGCAACTGCGGGCGCTGCCGTGCGTACGAGGCGAACAAGGCCGCCAACCTGCGCGCCACCGCATAGCGACGACCGAGCCGGAGTTCCCGCTCGGCTTCCCCGGCGCTGAAATGCCCGAGGTGGTTGGCCAGGGTGTGACACCAGGGTTGGTCGAGGTTGCCGTCGATGACCTCCAGCAGTGGCCAGGTCATGGCCTCCGGGGACCACGGGTCCTCCTCGCGGGTGCCAGAGATTTCAGCGATCAGCGAGCCCGGGGACCGGAACACCACCCCGGCGCACACCCCGTCATCGCACTCCCCGCGGCCCAGGCGGTGGGACAACCGCTGGGACAGCCACCTCTCCACCCCGCGGGCGGGCACGACGACGAGATCCTGGGCGAACGGGTCGGACGGCGGCGTGGCCAACAGCGTCCCCAACCCGTCCGCGAGGATGTCGGTGCGTTCCGCGCGGTGTACATGCAGGGCCATCGTCGACCACCGTAGACCGGGGCACCGACAGATCGACGGCAACTCTGCTCAGCCGGGCAGCCTCACTCGACCAGCCTGGCGATCGAACGCATCGGGATATGCAACCACCCCGGCCGGTGCCGGGCCTCGTAAACCGCCTCGTATACGGCCTTGTCCAGCTCGTAGACCGCCAGCACATCGGCGTGCTCACGCGGATCGACGCCGGTCTCGGCCGCATACCCCGCACAGAATGCGGCGGTGTTGCGCTCTGACCACTCCCGAGCCCGCGCGGCCAACTGCCGGTCGGCGTTCCGATCCAAGGGGTGGTAGGCCGCATAGGCGAATGAGCGCAGCATCCCGGCGATGTCGCGCAGCGGCGAATCCGGTTGGCGCCGTTGGTCCAGCGGTTGGCCGGGCTCCCCCTCGAAGTCGATCAGCAGCCATGCGTCCGGCGTGCGCAACACCTGCCCCAGATGCAGATCGCCGTGGATGCGTTGCACGGCGATCTGTTCGCCGGCCACCTTGGCGTAGCGCTCCTCGATCGCCGAGACGTAGCGTCCCAGTTCCGGCACCGCCGTCGCGGCCGCCGCCAACCGCTGTCGCATCCGGTGCACCGGCAGCGCTGCGGTCGAAGCTCCCAGGGACCGGGCCAGATCGGCATGTACCGACGCCACCGCCTCACCGAGGCGGAAGGACTCCCCGGCGAAATCCCCGCCCACCTCATAGGCGTACAGATCGCCCTCGGCGTAGAGGTCGCGGGTGCTGGCGGTGGCCATGTCCCAGCCCCCCGCGCAGTTGGCGGCGTAGGCGGTCACCATGCCCAGTGGGCACGGGCCTTCGGCGTCATCGAACTCGAAGGATCCCAGCAGTCGGGCCACGTGCGGGCTGCCGGCCCGGGCCAGCACCCGGTTCAGTTCGATATCGGGGTTGACGCCGCAGGACACCCGTCGGAACAGCTTCAGAATGGCCCGTTCCTCGAAGACCACGGTGGTGTTGCTCTGCTCGGCTTCGGTCACCCTGGCCTCGGCGTCGACCGGCAACTCCGCGCCCGGCTCACGGGTGAACCGCACGCCGTCGATCACGGTGGCGGAGTCGACGAGGGTGAGTAGGAACCGGGCCGGCTCCGGTTCGTAGAGCGCGTCGTATGCGGTGTGGTCACCTGAGGTGCCGATTGTCGCGATCGACCCGTACTCCGCGAGCGGAGCCGAATCCCATTGCACCACAACCTGGTAGCGCTCCGCGGAACCGTCGGTATAGCTGACGTCGACCACGGTCAGGTCCATTCCGTCCCGGAGTCGCGCCACCACGAGCGGTTGCGCGCCAGCCGACGTGCGGTCGCGTCCGGCGTACCACCGCTGGTTGCGCAGCCAATCGC
>DAIPYT010000056.1:0-6289 GCA_036782595.1 Mycobacterium sp.
GCCGGGTGCCAGTACGCCCCCGGGACTGCCGTTGACGTACTGCGACAGGCAGATTGCGCGCAACCTTCCACTCCCGACGCTGCAGTTGAGAATCGCCGTCTGGTCGGGCGCCGCTCCCAGAATGTGCGGCGGACGGGACGGGATGGCGCAGTTGTCCACATAGGGATTGAACGGGGCGATGCCGTTGTAGCAGGGGGCAGCCGGGGCTGGAGCGGACGGGGCGGCAGCGGCCGACCCGGGTACGAAGAGGGCCAAGGAAAACCCTGCGACTGCGAACAGAATCTGCGCAGGCAGTCGATGACGCTCTACGGTGAGCACGCATTCAACGCTACGCCGATAGCTGCGGAGAAGATATGTCCGGCGCACTTGCCGCGACGGGCGGCTTCCGATGAGGCTGTTCGTAGCGCTCTGGGTGTTCCGGTCGCTAAACTAGAACACGTTTCAGTCGCTCGGCGGCCAAGGAGATCCGGCATGCACACTTCCCTCTGCGATGAACTCGGCATCGAGTTCCCGATCTTCGCCTTCACCCACTGCCGTGATGTGGTGGTCGCGGTCAGCAAGGCCGGGGGCTTCGGCGTCCTCGGCGCGGTCGGCTTCACTCCCGAGCAGCTCGAGATCGAGCTGAACTGGATCGACGAGCGGATCGGCGACCACCCCTACGGCGTCGACATCGTGATACCGAACAAGTACGAGGGCATGGACACCGACATGTCCGGCGAAGAACTAGCCGAGGCCCTGCGCAAACTGGTGCCACAGCAGCATCTGGATTTCGCCAAGAAGGTTCTCGCCGACCACGGCGTCCCGACCAGCGACGCCGACTCCAACGCGTTGCAATTGCTGGGATGGACCGAAGCGACGGCCACCCCTCAGGTCGAGGTGGCGCTGCAGCACCCCAAGGTCACCCTGATCGCCAACGCGCTGGGCACCCCGCCGGCGGACATGATCGCTCATATCCACGCGGCGGGCCGCAAAGTCGCCGCCCTGTGCGGATCCCCCGCCCAAGCCCGTAAGCACGCCGCGGCCGACGTCGACATCATCATCGCCCAAGGCGGCGAGGGCGGCGGTCACTGCGGTGAGGTGGGCTCGATCGTGCTGTGGCCGCAGGTCGTCAAAGAAGTGGCGCCGCGTCCGGTGCTCGCCGCCGGCGGTATCGGCAGCGGCTACCAGATCGCCGCGGCGCTGGCGATGGGCTGCCAGGGCACCTGGTCCGGTTCGCAATGGCTGATGGTTGAGGAGGCGGAGAACACCCCGGTCCAGCAAGCCGCCTACGTCAAGGCGACCAGCCGGGACACCGTTCGCAGCCGGTCGTTCACCGGTAAGCCGTGCCGAATGCTGCGCAACGAATGGACCCAGGCATGGGAGACGCCAGGTAATCCCGAACCGCTGGGAATGCCGTTGCAGTACATGGTTTCCGGCATGGCCGTCGCCGCAACCAGTCGGTACCCGGACGAAACGGTCGACGTCGCCTTCAACCCCGTGGGGCAGGTGGTCGGTCAGTTCAGCAAGGTAGAGAAAAGCGCAGCAGTCATCGAGCGTTGGGTCCAGGAGTATTTGGACGCCACCAGCCGGCTCAACGAACTCAACGAAGCGGCAGCGGCCGTCTAGGTATCAGCCCGCCGGGACGAACGAACTGCCGTTACCCCAGTCCCCGACTTTGAGGAAACCGGGCTGCCAGCCGCGGTCACCCAAGCACAGCATCGGCAGGCCGTCCGGTGATTGCGCTGCGGCCTGCGATCCCGGGCACGGGGCGCCCACTGCCTGCACTCCGTACAGCTTGGGCGAGATCACCCAGAAGCCGGTGCCCTCCGGCGGGCGGTCCATGCCGACGTAGGACAGATTCGGAATGAAGTGGCACGCATAGGCGGCACCACCGGGTCCGCGACCGAATATGAAGCGGTCCCAGCGATAGCACGGCGCGCTCAACTTGGCGTCGTAGGCCATATTGGGAACATCGCCGGCATAGGACGGCTGGGCTCCGTCGGCGATGGCCGCCGGCGCCGCCCCCAGTGCGCCGCCAACCACGGCAGTGGCGATCATGAGTTCGCGGATCATGCCGAGGAGCCTAACCGGTTAACCTTGCCTGGCTCGCGCAAACCGCGCACTTGATAAGCTGCGGCGATCAACGCGCTGGGGGATCACATGGTGGGTGGGGTGGTTCGCTCCGACAGCGGCGCCCCGACGTACGGCTCTCAGCCCGCCCCGTGGGGCTTCGCTGCCCGCTACTCCCCCCGCGACCTCGCCGACTACTGGCTTGAGGTCATCACACTGCGCCCCGGCCGGATCGGTGTGCTGCTGGGCGTCCGCGCCTCATCACAAACCGCCGCGCAACTACGCTCCGACACTCTTGCCGCGCTGCTCAAGACGGCGGACCCGGCGCAGAGCCTCAGGATTTTGGCCGGGTCGGATGCCACTGCCCTGTGCGCGGTGATCGACCAGGATGAGATCCGTTACAGCAGCCACGGTCATCCCGGCGGCATCATCGCAGCGCCCCACTCAACACCGGCCCTGCTGGACTGTTCAGACGGACCGTCGGTCAGCCTGTCTCTGCAGCCAGGATCGACCTTGCTGCTCTGCACCGGTCCAGTCGACAGGGCCATCGCCCTGTTCGACAACAGCTCCGCCACGCTCCCCGATGAGTTGGCGGATCGCGCCATCCTGAATCTGCGCAACTGTGCTGCGGTTCTGTATCGGCACCCGCCCCCTCCGCTGAGCATCACGCTCCCGGCCGACCCGGGAAGTCTCGCCGTCAGTCGCGGAAAGCTGCGGGAATGGCTGAACGCTGCGGGTCTTGATGCCGAAACCTGCGCCGATGTCCTGCTCGCCGTCGGCGAAGCCACCGCGAATGCGACCGAACACGCCGTGGTCGGCGCCACGGACGACGTGCAAATCTCCCTCGACGCCTGCTTCGAACCGGACGCACTGGTGCTGTCTGTATCGGACAATGGTCATTGGAAGCCTGCTGCGGTGTCCCCCGGGCACCGCGGTCACGGTATCCACCTGATGAATGCCCTGATGAACTCGGTCGAGCTCACGACAACCCCAGAAGGAACAACCGTCACGATGGTCAAGGAGGTGCCCCGATGACACAAGCAAGGTTCGCAGTGACGGGACCCTCGGCCGGCGGTCCGCCCGTTGTCGTGGTGTCCGGCGATATCGACCTGGCCAATGTCGATGAATTCCAGAATGCGATGTCCAAGGCCTGCAACGGATCATCGGTTCTGCATGTCGACCTCACCGGGGTGAGCTACTGCGACAGCGCCGCCGTGCGCGCACTTTTCGCCCTGGCCGCCACCACGGAACTCACCATGATCGTCAAGCCCGTCGGACACATCACGACGCTACTGGCGATCTCCGGCCTGGACCGGGTCGCAACCGTGGTGAGGAGGGCATAGCGATGCCCGCTCCGCTATTCCAGCCGCGCCAGAACACCACGCAGAAAGAGCTTCTCCACCGGATCCTCGAACGGGTCCACCACGATCTCGGCGATGCTGTGGGGATTTCAGTCAGCGTCCACTCAAAGCGCGACGGCATGAGGGTGCTGGCCACCCGCGGAATCGGCACCGGGTATCTCGACGCGCAGATGTCGGGCCTGGGCGGACCGGTGGTCGTCGCCGTCGAACATCAAGTTCCGGTGCTCAGCCTTGATCTGTGGTCCGATGACCGCTGGCCCGGCCTGAGCCTTGAGTCGGTGCGGTCCTGGCTACCCGACGAAGACCTGCAGCAGGTGCGCGGGGCGGCTGCGGTGCCGGGCGTCTGGCGGGCTGAGGAAACCCTCGTGCTGTCGTGTCTGCTCAGTGGACCGGCGCGGGCCTCGACCATCACCACGCTGGTGGGCTACGAACAGCTGATCACCGCGGCGCTGGTGACCTCCGCCGCCGAGGGCGACACCGGGATCGCCGACGTGCTGTCAGTGCTTCAGTCCCGCGGCGCCATCGAGCAGGCCAAGGGCGCGATCATGGGGCGCTTGCGCTGCGATGCCGAGACCGCCTGGTCGACACTTCGTCAGGCCAGCCATGAGTCGAACGTGAAACTACGGGTACTGGCAGTGGCCCTGATTGAGCATATCGGCGGCGTACCTGCCGAGCAGCCGGCCGGAGATGCTCCGATCCGCCCCGACGAGCGGGCACAGAAGGCGGCTGGGCTGTTGTGGGCAGTGCTCACCCACGCCCCGACATCAGACCTCAACTGACACGTCACGGCGGTAGAGACGCACTAGCGGAGGAAACGCCGTCGGCGCAGCACTGAATTTGCTGCCAGAAGTGGTTCGCTAATGCGGGAGCTACTGAAGGGACTGCCGATGCCGGACCGTCGACGACACATTGCGATTGCAGCAGTCGCATTGGCGACCGCTGCTGTATTCCTGCCCACCGCGGCGGCTGAACCCACCGCCGAGTACCCCACCGACGAACATGGGTACACCGGTTCGGCGGCGCGCTGCGATGACGACCAGACCTTGGTGGAGTTCGGCCGGACATCGCGCGCCCTGGTGGCGATCTGCATCAGCCCCGACGGCGACCTGGAGTACCGCGGGGTCCGTCTCAGCGACGACGCGGGACTGACGATGCCGGCCACCCGGGCCTCCGACGGCACAATCACCGCGGTCAACGAGGGTGTCACCTACGCCGTCACACCGCAGATGATTCTGGTGTCCGAAGGCGACAACGTCCTCTACCGGGACGCATGGACCGAGTTCCATGGGCCGGGTTTCCCCGCCGGCCCGTCCACCTCGGCCAGCCCCACCACCTCGGCCAGCCCGACAACCTCGGCCAGCCCCAGCACCTCTGCCAGCCCCAGCACCTCTGCGAGCCCCAGCCCCACCACGACGGCGAGCCCGACGACGACCCCGGAAAGCTCGACGACAACCTCGTCAAGCACACCGGCAACACCGCCGACGGTCAGCACGACGACGGTCACCCTGACCCCGACCCAATCGACCTGAGAATGAACGACGCAACGTGGTCACTGACCGCTGACAACGGCGAACTGCACATCCTGACCGGAGTGACCGGTCGGGCCGCCAAGATGGGTCACCGGCTGACCATGGCCATGCAATCCTGGCTTGCCTCAGTGGACTGGAAGAACGGCGAACCGACCCATGCCGAGTTGACCGTCGATGTCGATTCCCTTGAAGTGCTCAAGGGCGAGGGCGGTCTCACCCCACTGGGCGGACCCGAGAAGGGCATCGCCAGGAACAACGCGCTGAAGTCCTTGGACGCCAAGAAGTTTCCCCAGATCCGGTTCAGCTCCGACGACATAGCCAAGACCGACAACCGCTACCGGATGACCGGCTCGGTGGAGATCCACGGAACCACGCGACCCCAGGTCGTCGACCTGTTGGTGGAGAACACCGGCGACACGTGGAATCTGTCGACTCAGGTTCGACTCACCCAGACCGACTTCGGGGTGAAACTGATCTCACTGTTCATGGGCTCGATGAAAGTCGCCGACGAACTGACCGTCGACTTTCACGCCACCTACCCGACCAGCGGGGCGTGAACCGCTACCAGTCCAAGACCACCGGGTCGCCGATGCCTACCTGGTTGAAGTACCACAACGCGTTGTCCGGGCTGAGGTTGATACACCCATGGCTGACGTTGGCGTAGCCCTGGGAGCCCACCGACCACGGCGCAGAGTGCACATACACGCCACCCCAGGTGATCCGGACGGCATCAGCCACCGTCAGTTTGTAGCCCTCCGGGTCGGTGAGCGGAATGCCGATCGTCCGGGAGTCCATCACGATGGACTTGTACTTCTCCAGCACGGTGAACGATCCCACCGGTGTCGCGAACCTCGGTTTGCCGAACGACGCCGGCATCTGCCGCATGATCACTCCGTCGATGCTGACGGTGAAGGTGAAATTGGAGATGCTGCCGACCGCGAGCACGGTGGAGCCGGTCCCGAAGCTGCGGCGCTCTCCCCCGGCCATCATGGTGATCTGGGAGTGGGCCGGCCAGTATCGGTCGGGCATGAATGTCACGGTGCTGTCGTTGCGCCATTCGTACTTGCCGGTCACCGAGGCCGGGGAGGTGACCTGGATGGAGCGCTCAGCGGCGGCGCGGTCGGCGACCGGACGGGTGAACGTCACGATGATCGGATGTGCGACACCGACGGTCTGGCCGTTGATCGGCTGCACCGAGGCCACCGTCGCGGCGGACACCGACGGAGCGGTGGCGGCCATGCCGGAGGGGGCGGTGGCTGTCATCGCGACAATCGCGATCCCAGCAGCGGCGAGTGCCCGTCGAAGTGCTCTGGCCATGTCGTCTTGTGGCTCCCTGTCCTTGGTCGTGCT
>DAIPYT010000056.1:6389-17784 GCA_036782595.1 Mycobacterium sp.
GCTCCAGTCACAGCTGCAGCAAAGAGCAGTCTAGATGCTGGGCCGGTCATAGAGTCATCGCATGACCGATCACGGGCATTACCACGACGTTCTGAAAGACCTCAGCGCCCAGCACCGAGCGCTGCGCCAAGACATCCCCGATGTCTACAGGGGGTTCAACGAACTCAGTAATGCCGCGCTCGCCGAGGGCGCGCTGTCCACCAAGGTCAAAGAACTGATGGCGATGGCGATCGGGGTGGTGCATGGGTGCGACGGATGCATCGCCTCCCACGCTCGCGGCGCCGCTAAGGCAGGGGCGACCAGCAAGGAGGCCGCCGAGGCGATCGGCGTCGCGATTCTCATGCACGGCGGTCCAGCCACCATTTACGGCGCGCGGGCCTACGCGGCTTTCACCGAGTTCGCCGGCGAACCGCTGGGGGCCTAATCCGGCGACCCGCCGGGGGGCCTAATCCGGCGACCCGCCGAGGGGCCTGAGCCGGCCTTACTTCGCCGGCAGGGCCGCCACCATCGGGGTATCAACACCGACGGCGCCCAGGTCACCCGCACCGCCCGGCGTGCCGAGGGGCGCCTGCCGGCCCGGCAGGACGTCGGTGAAGAACGCGGCGTTGTCCGCACGGAACTTCTGCTCACTCTCAGGCAGATCGTCCTCGTAGAAGATGGCGTCAACCTCGCACAGCAGTCGGCAGGCACCGCAGTCGACGCACTCGTCCGGGTTGATGTACATGGTGCGGTCGCCCTCGTAGATGCAGTCAACCGGGCACTCAGCGGCACACGCCTTGTGCTTGACGTCGACGCATGCAGTGGTGATCACGTAAGTCATGGCCCAAATTGTATCTGTGACTCGTCGTAGCAGACACGGGTCGAAGGCCCGCCGCGCCGGGGACCAAAGTCCCTTCTTTCAGCCGCGCACCTGGGCTGTGACGTCGGCGAAACCGGCGGTGTCCAAACGATGGTCGGTCACATTGCGGCACTCGCCGTAGATCTTGAGCACGCCGCGACCAGCTAGGTCGTCATCCCGGTAGTAGACGGCGTACATCCCGTCCTTGACCATCGTGCGGCCGCCCGGGTGCCGACCGGGCGGCAACCCTTCCCGCCAACCGCGCGCCGTCATCTCGCGGGCGATCTCACCGAAGTAGGCCCGGGTCGCGGCGACAGTGGGGACGTCGAAATTCAGGTACACCAGGCCCTGATAGGGCGGTTGCTCCTCGCTGGTACACGACGACAACAGATAACCGGCGCTGATGGCCCGCATCTTGCCGGCGCCCACGAACTGCCTCGCCGGCTCGAGGACTTGCCGGCGGGACTGCTCGTCGGACAGCGGCGCGGCCACTGTCTCCGGAGCCGAGGGAGCCTCAGACAGCCGGACCACGACAAGCGCTCCGAGCGCCAACGCAGTCAGCAGGCCGGCGGCGAGCAGCAGTATCACCGGCCTGGACCGAAGGCGTTTGCTGTCCATCGCCGCCGATGCTACCGACGCTTCACGGGCCCTGTGATGGGCCCTCCGACAGACCTGTGACGAAGATCTCGCAGCGGTCAACCCTAGCCCCAGGGCTGCCCGCAAACCCGTCGGCGGAAACATTCCGGCAAGATGGTGACGAGCCGAACTGCCTTTTTGCCGAATTTTCAGGCACAGTTGAGGTATGGATTTCACGTATCCACGGCCCCCGGGCCGTCGCGCCCGTCGGCTGACCGGTGTCTTGACCGCACTGACACTGCTCGCCGGCCTCGCAATCGCCCCAGCAACCGCTGAACCTTTACCTCCGCCGGCGCCGACAGCACCGCTGGATCAGTCCGCGCTCCTCGGTCGGGTCGTGCCCGGCCTGGTCGACATCAATACGACGCTTGGCTACCAGGGCGCCACCGGGATGGGTGCGGGCATCGTGCTGGACCCCAACGGCGACGTGCTCACCAATAACCACGTCATCGAGGGTGCCACCGAGATCACCGCGGTCAGCCTGGCCAACAGCCAGACCTATCCCGTCGACGTCGTCGGCTTCGACCGGGCCAACGACATCGCGGTCATTCGTCTGCGCGGCGCCGGCGGCCTGCCGACCGCCAACCTGGGAACTTCCTCGAGGCTGGCCGTCGGCGAACCGATCGCCGCGATCGGTAACTCCAACGGGACCGGCGGCGCGCCCAGCTACGCCCCCGGTGTGGTCACTCAACTCGGCGCGTCGGTGCGAGCTTCCGACGAGGCCGGCGGCGGCACGCGCGAATTGTTCGACCTGGTCCGGGTTGCCGCCGAAATCCGGCCGGGCGACTCGGGCGGCCCGCTGGTGAACAGCTCCGGACAGGTGGTCGGCGTGACCGTCGCGGCCACGTTGAACTACCAGATGGGTGGCGTGACCGGCGCTGAGGGCTTCGCCATCCCGATTGACCGGGCAATGGCGATCGCCAACCAGATCCGCGCGGGCGCGCCGTCGCCTTCGATCCACATCGGCGACACGGCGTTCATCGGCGTGGCAATCGCCGACGCCTCGCCGCTGGGTGGCCCCCGGGGGGCGGTCGTTCGTCAGGTCTTGCCGGACACTCCGGCCGGCCAAGCGGGTCTTCGCCCCGGTGACACCATCACCGCACTCGACGGTGTCCCGATCAATTCCGCCGCCGATCTGTCCAACATCATGGACCAGCGCAGGCCGGGCAACACGGTCCTGCTGACCTGGATCGACCGAGTCGGTAACCCGCGGGTTGCCCCGGTCATGCTGGCCAAGGGGCCGGTCGGCTGATCGCCGTCCGCGCGGCGACTGCGGCCCTCGGGGTGGTCGCGGCCCTTAGCGGTACGACACAGGCGAGCGCGTCCGGCGAGGAACCGCTGTATGAACTCGTCGACGCCGCGACACAACGGTTGCTCACCGCGGATCCGGTCGCGGCAAGTAAGTGGCTCAGCGGCGGGCCGATCACCGATCCCGCCCGGCGGCAACAGGTTTTGACAGCTGTCGCAGGCGATGCCGAATCGTCAGGTTTACCGGCTGAATACGTGACGACGGTGTTTCGCGACCAGATCGACGCCACCGAAGCCATTCAGTACGGCCGGTTCTCCTGGTGGAAGCTGAACCCGCCCGCGGCTCCCACGTCGGCGCCGGATCTCTCGACGTCGCGGTCGGTGATCGACGAACTCAATCAGCGCATGGTTGATGAGATCGCCGAACAATGGGCCGCTCTGCACTCACCGGATTGCCCTGTGCGACTGAGCATTGCGAAGTCGTCCGTCGCACAACACCGTGAACTCGACCCGCTCTACCGGCAGGCACTGGATGCCGCCACACGGTCGTATTGCCGCTAACCGGCCAATTTCTCGATCCGGCTGAGCGCGGCGGCACACACCGGCAGATACGCGGCGGCCCACCACGGGGTGCTGAAGCGGACCAGGCATCCGCTGGTTAGTGCGGTCACTTCGTGACCGGTGGCCGGCACCCCGGCCACCGTCCAGTCCCACCGGCGACCCGGGATGAATTCGGTGACGGTGAACGGCAGCGCCACCCCGACCGCCGTCCATACCGTGCCCTGAGCACCCTCGTGCAATACGGTGCCACCATCGCGGAGTTCGGCGCGCCTTACAGATGGCCCCCACAGCGGCCACTTCTGCAGATCGGTCAGCAAGCCCCATACCGCCTCGGGCGCAGCGGCGATTCGGCGATCGACACCCGGCGGCCGCAGTGCAATACCCATGGCCGGAAACGCTACGCGCTCAACGGGATCACCTCAGTAATCACCCCGGACCGCCGCTACAGGCCCTATGCGCCATAGGATTGGCGGCATGGAAGGCTCCGTAACCGTGCACATGTCGGCTCCGGCCGACAAGATCTGGAACCTCATCGCGGAGGTTCGCAATACCGGCCGGTTCTCCCCCGAGGTCTTCGAAGCCGAGTGGCTCGGTGGCGCCGACGGTCCTGCGCTCGGCGCGAAGTTCCGCGGCCATGTCCGCCGCAACGAGATCGGCCCGGTGTACTGGACCAACTGCCGGGTGACAGCCTGCGATCCGGGCAAGGAGTTCGGGTTCGCCGTGCTCGGCCCCGGCGACCAGGCCGTCAACAACTGGCACTACAAGCTGACTCCGCGCGGCGAAGGTACCGATGTCACCGAGTCCTTCCGGCTTAACAGTTCCCTGCCGATCCGGGTGTTCTGGATGTTCGCGGGCTATCTTCGCGGCCGCCGCAACGTCCGCGACATGCGCACCACGCTGGAACGCATCAAGAAGGTCGTCGAAGAAGAGAGTTAGCCGACTCGTCTCTATGGTGGAGGCAAGACCAGGTGCCTAATTGAGGGGACGGTAACTCCATGGCAATCGCCGCCCGTATGAACGGCCAGCCACCCCCCGACGTCCCACTCGCGGACATAAACCTCGGGACCCTGGACTTCTGGGGGCTTGACGACTCCATCCGGGACGGGGCGTTCGCCACGCTGCGACGGGAGGCTCCGATCAAGTTCTTCCGGGAAATCGAGTTCGAGGGCTTCGAGGCCGGACCAGGCCACTGGGCACTGACGAAGTTCGATGACGTCCACTTCGCCAGCCGGCATCCGGAGATTTTCAGCTCCTACCCCAACATCACCATCGCCAACCAGCAGCCTGAGGTGGCGGAGTATTTCGGCTCGATGATCTCCCTCGACGATCCCCGGCACGCCCGGCTGCGGGGCATCGTTCGCAGCGCATTCACCCCGAGGGTCGTCGCCCGCACCGAGGAGTCGGTACGCGCCCGCGCCCGCAGACTGGTCGAAGACCTCATCGCCAACCACCCGGACGGCCAGGGTGAACTGGTCACCGAACTGTCCGGGCCGCTGCCCCTTCAGGTGATCTGCGACATGATGGGCATCCCGGAGGAAGACCACCAGCAGATCTTCCATTGGACCAACGTCATCCTCGGTTTCGGCGACCCCGACATCAGCACCGACTACGCGGAGTTCATGAAGGTCGCTATCGATATCGGCGCTTACGCGACCGCACTGGCCGAGGATCGGCGGTCCAACCCGCATGACGACCTCACCACCGCACTGGTAGCCGCGGAGGTCGACGGCGAACAGCTGTCCTCGGCGGAGATCGCCTCGTTCTTCATCCTGCTGGCGGTTGCCGGCAACGAAACCACCCGCAACGCCATCAGCCACGGAGTGCTCGCGCTGACCCGCTATCCCGAACAGCGCGAGATCTGGTGGAAGGACTTTGAGGCGCACAGCCTGACCGCTGTCGAGGAAATCGTTCGGTGGGCCTCACCGGTGGTCTACATGCGCCGCACCACCACCCGAGACGTCGAGGTCAGCGGGGTGCACATTCCCGCCGGCGACAAGGTGACCATGTGGTACGGCTCGGCGAACCGCGACGAGGACAGGTTCGACAACCCGTGGCTGTTCGACGTCAGCCGCGCGTCCAACCACCATGTCGGATTCGGCGGCGGCGGGACCCATTTCTGCCTGGGCGCCAACCTGGCCCGCCGGGAGATCGCGGTGGTCTTCGAGGAACTGCACAATCGCATACCGGATATCGCGGTGTCCGAGGAGCCGGCGATGCTGCTGTCGGCGTTCATCCACGGAATCAAGAGGCTTCCGGTCAGCTGGACTCCCCCGGTCTGATCCGTGGCGACGATTTCCGAGCGCCTGCACTGGCTGGCGATGCACGGTGTCGTGCGGACGGCGGCGCGGATCTCGGCCCGTCAGGGCGATCTTCAAGCCCGGTTCGCCACCGACCCTTCGCTACGCGCCGACCCGGTTCCGTTCTTCGAGGAACTGCGCGCTCAGGGTCCGTTGGTGCGATCACGGGTGAGCTATCTGACCGTCGACCACGCCGTCGCTCACGAGCTTCTGCGCTCCGAGGATTTCCGGGTGATGTCCCTGGGCGGCGCCTTGCCACCGCTGCTGCGGCGACTGGAGGCTCGGACCCGGCCGGACGGACTGCACCCTCTGCTGCCTCCCTCGCTGCTCGCCGTGGAACCTCCTGAGCACACCCGATACCGCAAGACGGTGTCATCGGTGTTCACCGCCCGCGCGGTCGCCGCGCTGCGAGACCGGGTTGAAGACACCGCGACGGCGCTACTGGATGACTTGTCCGATGAGAACGGCGTCGTCGACATCGTCGCGCAGTACTGTGCGCAACTTCCGGTCGCCATCATCAGCGAGATCCTCGGCGTGCCCGATGATGACCGCGATCGGATTCTCGAGTTCGGCGAATTGGCCGCGCCCAGTTTGGATTTTGGCCTGTCCTGGGCGCAGTACCAGACCGTGCAACGCGGCCTCGAGGGATTCAACGGCTGGCTGACCAACCATCTGCAGACGCTTCGAGACAATTCGGGAAGCGACTTGATGAGCCAGTTGATCGACGCGTCCGACGCAGGGGTCCGCCTCGACGAGGCAGAACTGAAGGCCATCGCCGGTCTGGTGCTGGCCGCCGGCTTCGAGACGACAGTCAACCTGTTGGGCAATGGAATCCGGATGCTGCTCAGCGCTCCCGATCAGTTGGCTCTGCTTATCGATGACCCCTCGCTATGGCCCAATGCGGTGGAGGAGATTCTGCGACTGGACTCCCCTGTGCAACTGACGGTACGGGTGGCCCGCGCCGACACCGTGGTCGCGGATACGCCGGTGCAGCGCGGCGAGATGGTGGTGATCTACCTGGCGGCAGCTAATCGAGATCCCGCGGTGTTCACCGACCCGCACACCTTTGATGTACGGCGCGTCGGCGCCGGCAAGCATCTGGCATTCTCCGGAGGTAGGCACTTCTGTCTGGGGGCGGCGCTGGCCCGAATGGAGGGCGAGGTCGGTCTGCGCCAGTTCTTTACTCGGTTCCCGGACGCCGAACTGGCCGGGCCGGGCAGCCGCCGGGACACCCGCGTGCTGCGCGGTTGGGCCCGGCTACCGGTCTCTCTGGGGTCTGCCGCCCGGATCGGGCGGTAGCGCCGCTCCTTCGTTGACACGCGCCTAGCTGGGCGGTTTGCTGTAGTCGTGGCTTACGACAGCATCATCCGCAACGGTCGCTGGTTCGACGGAACCGGGGCGCCCTCGGCAGTCCGCAACATCGGCATCGTCGATGGCCGCGTCGCCGCGGTGACACCCGAGAGCCTCGATGAGACCGGGTGCCCGCAGGTTCTCGAGGCGGCCGGCAAGTGGATACTGCCCGGCTTCGTTGACATCCACACCCACTATGACGTCGAGGTCCTCGGCGGGCCGGGCCTTCCGGAATCGGTCCGGCACGGAGTGACCACGGTGCTGATCGGGTCATGCTCGCTATCAACGGTGCATATCGGCGGTGTCGACGCCGGCGACCTGTTCGGCCGGGTTGAGGCGATCCCCCGCGAGCACGTCATCAATACCGTCGATGAGGCCAAGACCTGGCAGACCGCCGAGGAATACGTCGCGGCACTACAGGATCGCGCACTGGGTCCCAATATCGCGGCCTTCATCGGCCACTCCGATATGCGCACCGCCACAATGGGTTTGGATCGCGCCACCCGCAGGGACGAACGTCCGACCACCAGCGAGCAGGCTGAGATGGAGCGAATGCTCAGCGAGGCCCTCGACGCCGGCTTCCTCGGAATGTCCTCGCAGCAACTTCTCTTCGACAAGATCGACGGGGACATCTGCCGGTCACGCACCCTGCCGTCGACCTTCGCCAAGCCGCGCGAGTTACGCCGGCTGAAATCTCAACTGCGCCGTCGGGGCCGGGTGCTGCAGTCCGGGCCCGATATCGGCAACCCGTTCAACCTGGTGTCGCAGATCGCACAGTCACTTCCCGTGCTGCGCGACAAGCTCAAGACGAGCCTGCTCTCGGCGGCCGACGTCAAATCAAACCCATTCGCCATCGCGGTGCTCGGACCGGCGGCCCGACTGGTGAACCGCTTCGGTGCCGACTTCCGTTGGCAGCATCTGCCGGTGCCCTTCGAGGTCTACGCCGACGGTATCGATCTGGTGGTGTTCGAAGAGTTCGGGTCCGGCGCGGCGGCTCTGCATCTGCGCGACGAGGTCGAGCGCAACGCCCTTCTGCAGGATGAGGACTACCGGCGTCGCTTCCGCGAGGATTACGACAGCAGGTTCGGCATGCGGGTATGGCATCGCGATTTCTTCGATGCCGAGATCGTCGACTGCCCCGACGATTCGGTAATCGGCAAGTCCTTCGGCCAGGTCGGAATCGACCGCGGTGGCCTGCACCCGGTCGACGCATTTCTGGATCTGGTGGTCGAACACGGCCGGAAGCTTCGCTGGCGCACCACGATCTCCAACCACCGCCCCGAGGTACTCAAGAAACTGGCCGGCGACGACGGCATCCAGATGGGATTCTCTGACGCCGGAGCACACCTGCGGAATATGGCGTTCTACAACTTCGGGCTGCGACTGCTGCGCCACGTCCGCGACGCCGAGTCCCGCGGCGAGCCGTTCCTGACCCTCGAACGAGCCGTCCACCGTCTCACCGGGGAACTCGCGGAATGGTATGACGTCGACGCCGGGCATCTTCGCATCGGTGACCGGGCCGATCTGGTGGTCATCAACCCGGCGCACCTCGACAGCAGACTGGATGCCTACGCGGAATCGCCTGTGCCGCAATATGCCGACCTCCCGCGAATGGTGAACCGGAACGACGACGCCGTCGACTTGGTCCTCATTGGCGGCCGCACCGTCGTCCGCGACGGTGCACCCACCGAGATACTCGGCACCGAGCGCACGGGGAGCTTCCTGCGGGCTGGAGAACGGACACCGGCTTATGCCTGCTGACGTCGAGCAGACCGTCCTGGGGATGTGGAAGGCACTGTCCGACCGCAACTGGGAAGCCATGAAGGCCTTCCTTGCCGAGGACTGCATCTACGTGGACATGCCGGTCGGGCCTGCCGCCGCGGCACGCGGACCGGAGAACATCGTCAAACGTCTGAAGGTTGGCCTCGAACCGCTGGCAGGCTACGTCAACCACGACGGAGTTCTGGTGAGCAACGGCGTCGACGTCATGTATGAGCACTCCGAGACCTGGGACTGGGTCAGCGGCGAAAGCGCTGTGCTGCAGTTCGTCACCGTTCACAAGGTGGTGGACGGCCGGATAACCCTGTGGAAGGACTACTGGGACTTCGGCGCTCTGCTCAACCATGCACCGAAGGACTGGATGGAACAGTTGCAGTCCGCAGACATGTCGTGGATTTTCGACGCGACCGGATTGCTCTGACTCACAGCCGGTACACCCGTTGCGCGTTACCCCGTCCGATCAACTCTGCGATCCGCGCGGCGTCATCGGTGCTCCACTGTCCCCGGTCGACGAAGCCGGTGAGAACCTCGGCGATGCCCTGCCGCCACAGCCGCGATCCCAGGTAGTGCAGTTCCGGCGGCCCGAAGCCATCTGAGGAGTAGACGATCTTGCGGAACGGCGCCAGTTCCAGACAGCGGCCAAGAAATGCCGCGGCCCGTGCCCCGAGGTGGTTCACGCTCAACCCGATGTCGAGGTGGACGTTGTTGAATGCACTCGCCAGATAGCCGGCTTCCCGCTCGTAGGGGTAGCAGTGCAGTAGCACGATGGGCACGTCGCCGGATCGGCGCAGAAAGTCCAACAGATACATCGGATTGGTGCGGTGCAGATCGCAGTCACGATCACCGAGGCCCACATGAAACTGCAACGGCTTACCGAGTTGCAGCGCCCGATGCAGTCCGAACCGCAGCAAGATCCGGTCGGTCAGCCTCATGCCACCCGCCGCACGCCACCGTTGGGCCGCGTCGGACACCTCCCGGGCCGTCGGCGCTGACAGATCACCCGGGAACCCGCCGCGGTAGGCCAGCACCGTCTTGGTGGCGACCGCCGACGCCTCACGCGCACAGAGGATCTCCTCGAAATTCGCCGCATAGTCGCCGGGTGCCGCGGCGGCCTGCTCGGCTACCTGCTCCAGCCGGATGACCTCGTGAACCCTGCCGCCTGACACCTGGCTGAATTCGGCCAGACCCGCGACGCCGGGAATGCCGGTGTCCACCAGCCAGTCGGTCACGCCGGCAGCCCGAAGGAACAGCGCCGCCGACCCGGCCTCGGTGTGGGTGCTGCGCCGCTGCCAGTAACTGTCCGCATCGGCGTGCGGATCGAGTCCCAACAGTGGCGCGCAGTGGGCGCGCACCGCGAAACCGAGCTGGGAGTCGAACCCCGAGTCGAACGCGGCCAGCGGTTCGGTGTTGCCCTCGTTGAGTCCGTTCTCGAACCGGCTGCGGTCCACCCGTGTGGTCCAGAAACCGTGGACATGGTTGTCGATCAGATTCAGCCCGGCGACACGCTCGTCCAGGGCGCTCATCGGCTCGGTCACAAACTCCAGGCCATCCGGAAGTTATCGGCCAGTTCCTCGGCGGTCAGATTGCCGTAAGTCTGGTCCTCGTAGCGGCGTACGGCCACCAGGGCGTCGATGACGGGATCCCCGAGAATGCTGCGCAGCCGGTGTGAATGGTCCATCGCGGCAATGGCATCCGATTGATGATGGGACAACTGGACCACTCCGGCCGCCGTGCGCGCCTCTGCTGAGAGGGTCTCGGGGTCGACGGTGATCTCCGGCGGCAGCACCGACTGCTGTTCGATCCCGTCGAGTGCCAGGCCGAGGACGGCCGCGGTGGCGAGATAGGGGTCGGCGGACGGGTCGATGACCTTGACCTCGACATTGGCACCGTGTGGATTGCCATGGGTCGCCGGCAGGAACCGGACAGCGGCCTCGCGGTTCTCGGTGCCCCAACAAGCATAGGCGCCCGCCCAGTTGCCGGGCCGCATCCGCAACCCGGACACGATCGATCCGGAGAATGCCAGTTGAGCTTCCGCCAAGCCGGAGAGTACTCCCGCGATCGCCGCCGCACCCTCGCCGGTCAGACCATGCGGGCCATGGCCTCCTGAGAAAATCGGCGCGTCATCACGCAGCAGCGAAAAGTGTTGATGAGCACCGGATCCCACGCTACCGGCGAACGGAACCGGGGACAGACTCACTCGCAGTCCGTGATTTCGCGCGACCCGGCCGAGCAATATTCGCGCTAAGACCACCTGATCTGCGGCTGCGACCGGAGAAGCCGGCGCCAGCGACATCTCGAACTGGTTGACGCCGTACTCGGGGTGGAACTGCTCGACGGCAATCCCGGCCGCCGCCGTGGCGGCCATGACGTCGCGGACAAAGCCCTCGTGCTCCAGTACCCCCGCCATGCCGTACTGCGCCCACAACTGGCCGGGCAACCGTTCGCCGTTCGGGCCGACGAGCAGAAACTCGATCTCATGTCCGACCAGGGCCCGCAGTCCGGCCTGCTCCACTCGAGATTCGACGCGCGCCAACGTTCCGCGGGTGCAGGCGGGTACCGGATTTCCGTCCTGGTCGAAGAATGACGCCGGTGCCCAGGCCAACCCGTCCTCGATGACCCGAAGCGCGTGGCGGTCGATGCGTATGCGTTCGTCGCCGACGACGCTGATCGCCTCGGTGAACGCAAT
>DAIPYT010000057.1:0-17540 GCA_036782595.1 Mycobacterium sp.
TTCGCCGACAGCAGCGGGTCGCGGAACGAAATCATCGCCGCGAGAAGGTTATTCAAGCCCTCACCGGTGTTCAGGGTGAAACGCGGCGACTTGCCCTCGACGACCCAGCGCAGGTAGACCCCGGAGAAACAGTCGGCCTGCTGCTCGGAGACCAGGGTGGGCACGCCCCTGGGGTTGATACCGGCGGCTTTCTGAATGGCGTGGCCGTATTCGTGCGCCAGCACCATGGTGATCGCCATGTCCCCGTAGGCGTTGCGCAGCGACGGCATCAGCACGGTGCGATCCCAGCCGATGGTGTTGTCCCGCTCGCAGAAGCCCGCGTTGATCAGTCCCTCGGTGGTCTCATCGCAGAAGGTGCCGTCGTAGTCGTCGGAGTCCCAGGAGATCAGGTCGCTCACCGGCGTCAGCTCGCTGTCGAAGGTGTCGGGGTAGGCGAACTTCCAGAATTCCTCGAGGTCGCTGACCGACTGGCCGGCAAGGGTGTCGACCTCACCACCGTCGGTGCCGGTAACCTCCCGGGACTCCGGTTTGGCGTCCGGGCGCAGACCGGTCGGGCCGTCGACGGCCTCGAGACCGCCCACCTTGAACGGGTCGTCGAAAACCGAGACCGGCGTCCCCGGGATGGCACTGCTGCAGGACGCGACCGTGGCGGCGATACCGACGGCGGCGAGCAGGCGTGTCAGCTGGCGGCGCATGAGATCACAATAGTTCGCCCACCGTCGCCGCTGCTCAGTCCGTTGCCGGTGCACGCAGACGCCGCAGCGCATCCCTGACCAGGTTCGGGTCGGTGGTGGACCAGAACGGCGGTATCGAGGCCCGCAGGTAGCCGCCGTAGCGGGCGGTGGCCATCCGGGAGTCCAGCACCGCCACCACACCGCGGTCGTCGGAGCGACGCAGCAACCGGCCGGCGCCCTGGGCGAGTAGCAGGGCCGCGTGGCTGGCGGCCACCGCCATGAAGCCGTTGCCGCCGCGGGCGGCCACTTGGCGTTGGCGCGCCGTCAGCAGCGGATCATCCGGACGGGGGAACGGGATTCGGTCGATGATCACCAGCGAGCAGGACGGTCCCGGAACGTCGACCCCCTGCCACAGCGACAGGGTGCCGAACAACGAGGTGCGCGGGTCGGCGGTGAACTGTTCGACGAGCGCTGGGGTGCCGTCGTCGCCCTGGCAGAGCACCGGGGTGTCCAGGCGTTCCCGCATCGCCTCGGCGGCTGCCCGGGCAGCCCGCATCGAGGAGAACAATCCGAGGGTCCGCCCATCGCAGGCTTCGATGAGGTCGGCGATCTCGTCGAGTTGGGCCCCCGCTCCGGCCCCGTCCCGGCCGGGTGGCGGTAGGTGCGCGGCGACATAGAGGATGCCGGACTTGGCATGGTCGAACGGGGAGCCGACATCCAGCCCCCGCCACGTGGTGTCCTCGGTCAGTCCCCAGGCGGCGGCCATCGAGTCGAAGGACCCGCCGACGGTCAGGGTGGCAGAGGTCAATACCGCGGTGGAGGTGCCGAACACCTGGGCGGCGAGTAGACCCGCGACGGACAGTGGTGCGACCCGCAGCACCGGTCTGGCGGCTCCGGATCCGCGAGACTCCACGTGGTCGAGCCACACCACGTCGGTGCGGTCCGGGATGGCCGGGCCGAACGAATCCAGCACCCGTGCCGCGGTGTCGGTGATCTCGGTCAACGCGGCGATCGCCTCGAGGCGGGCGGCCGCGGCCTGCGGGTCGGCGGGTTTGGGGTCGATGGCAGACCTGGCGGCGGCCGCGGCGTCGCGCAGCGCGGTCAGGTAGGTGCCCAGTTCGGCGTCGAGATAGTCGATCCGGCCGGGCTGGCCGTCATGGATCGCCGAGGCGAAGGTGGCCACAGCGGCCTCCAGTCGATCGGTCAGTTCGGGGCCGACCAACCGGGCTGTCCGGCGCACCGTGACACCCAGTGGCGCCGGGGTGAGCTCGGCGGTGGCCACCGAGGTGACCCGGTCGGTGAGTTCGTGGGCCTCGTCGATGACCAGGAAGTCGTGCTCGGGCAATACGGTGGCGTCGGCGATGGCGTCGATGGCCAGCAGTGCATGGTTGGTCACCACGATGTCGGCGTCGGCGGCTTTGCCGCGGGCCTTCTCCGCGAAGCAGTCGGTGCCGTAGGGGCAGCGGGTCGCGCCGATGCACTCCCGCGCCGAGACGCTGACCTGCGACCAGGACCGCTCCGGCACACCGGGACGCAGTTCGTCGCGGTCGCCGGTTTCGGTCTCCGAGGCCCACTGGGTCAGGCGCGCGATGTCGCGGCCCATGGCGCTGATGGCCGCCGCACCGGCGGGCAGGAGCGAAGCGACCCGGGAATCGGCATTGAAGAGCTCTTCCTGGCCCGGGTCGGGCGGGTCCTCGTCGGGTCCGCTGTTGATCTTGTTGAGGCACAGGTAGTTTCGTCGGCCCTTGAGCAGTGCGAAGGTGGGCTTGCGGGGCAGTGCCCCGGCTATCGCGTCGACCAGTCGGGGCAGATCCCGGTCGACGAGTTGACGCTGCAGGGCGATGGTCGCCGTCGACACCACCACCGGGGCGTCGTCGGTGACGGCGCGCGCGATGGCCGGAACCAAGTAGGCCAGTGACTTACCGGTGCCGGTACCGGCCTGCACGGCCAGGTGCTCGCCGGTGGCGAAGGCCTGCGCCACCGCCTCGGCCATCTGCACCTGACCGGGCCGCTGGGTGCCGCCCAGTTCGTCGACCGCCCGGCTGAGCAGTTCGGCCACCTCCGGCGGTTGGCTCATCGGTGGTTGGCCGTCGGTATGGCCGGCTCTCCGTGTGACAGCGCCAGGCCTTCCCACGGCAGACTGCGCAGGCCGGCGGCGACCAGCGATCGGGCGCCGTCCAGATCGGACTCGGCCAGCACCTCACCCGCGCGCACCAGGGGGACGGTGAGCACCCGCTGGAACTCACCCGCCTCGCCGGTCTGCGGTGGCACACCGGCCGGGTGCACCAGTTCCTCGACCACCGTGCCGGAGGGCCGGGCCAGTCGGACGGCCGCTTTGCGGCCACCGTGGGATTCCTTGTGCAGGCTGCGTTTCTGCACCGCCAAGCCGTCCACCTCGACCAGTTTGTAGACCATGCTGGCGGTCGGTGCGCCGGAGCCGGTGACCACCGAGGTGCCCACCCCGTAGGTGTCGACGGGCTCGGCCCGCAGCGCGGCGATGGCGTACTCGTCGAGGTCTCCGGACACCACGATCCTGGTGCCCGTCGCCCCCAGCGCGTCGAGCTGTTCGCGGACCTGACGGGCCAGCACGCCGAGGTCACCGGAGTCGATCCGTACCGCACCCAGGCCGGTGCCGGCCGCCGCGATCGCGTTGGCCACGCCGCGCCGGACGTCGTAGGTGTCCACCAACAACGTGGTGGATTCCCCGAGCGCGGCCACCTGGGCCCGAAACGCCGCCTGCTCGGATTCGTCGGTGCTCAGGTGGCTCTCGGTGTGCAGCAGGGTGAAGGCGTGCGCCGAGGTACCCAGCGCCGGAATCCCGTAGCGGTGATGGGCTGCCAGATTGGAGGTGCCGGTGAACCCGGCGATGTAGGCGGCCCGGGCCGCGGCGACCGCGGCCTGCTCATGGGTGCGCCGGGAACCCATCTCGATCAGCGGCCTGCCGGCGGCGGCGTTGACCATCCGGGCGGCCGCCGAGGCCACCGCGGTGTCGTGGTTGAGGATCGAGAGCACCAGCGTCTCCAGAAGCACGCACTCGGCGAAGGTGCCGGTGACCGACAGCACCGGTGAGCCCGGGAAGTACAGCTCACCTTCGGCGTACCCATCGATATCGCCGCGGAACCGGAATCCGCGCAGGTAGTCCAGCGTCACCGGATCGGCGAACTCGGCCACCGTCGCCAGCGCGTCGTCGTCGAAGACGAAGTGGCCCAACGCTTCCAGGAACCTGCCGGTTCCGGCCAGCACGCCGTAGCGCCGGCCGTCCGGTAGCCGCCGGGCGAACACCTCGAAGGTGCCGCGCCGGTGCGCGGTGCCGTCCCGTAACGCCGCCGAGAGCATGGTCAACTCGTATTTGTCGGTCAGCAGCGCGGGGGAGCAAGGGGAGCAATGCCCGGTCACAGGGGCAACGGTAACGGCTTGCCGGAGCCTGGGTGGGATTTGCCAGCGCTCGCTATCCTTGTCGCATGGGCGCTCCGACAGCACCGACCCGGCCCGGCACCAGCGGGGTACGGGAGACAGACGTCCTAGACGCCACGGACGCCCCGTGGGTCACGATTGTCTGGGACGATCCGGTCAACTTGATGAACTACGTGACCTACGTCTTCCAGAAGCTGTTCGGCTATAGCGAACCGCACGCCACCAAGCTGATGATGCAGGTCCACAACGAAGGCAAGGCGGTGGTGTCCGCCGGTAGCCGCGAGTCCATGGAGGTCGACGTGTCCAAACTGCACGCGGCCGGCCTGTGGGCGACCATGCAGCAGGACCGCTGAGCCGGTGCGCAAGTGGAGACGGGTCGACACCGTCGAGGGTCCCCGTTTCGTCTCTGCGCTGGAGCCGCAGGAGGTGACGTTGCTGACGAATATGGCCACCTCGGTTCAGGAGATGCTCGACGAGCGGCAGGCCGGCGCGCCGTCCGACCCGCTGGAACAGCTCACCGGCATCCGCACCGGCAACCCCGAATCGCCACCCGAAGGGACGCTGGCCCGGCTGCTGCCGGACTTCATCAAGGAACCCGACGACTCCAATGGCGCGCTGCGCAGTCTGCACGAGCCGGAGATCATCGACGCCAAAATGGCTGCTGCGCAACGTCTTATCGAGACACTGCCGTCCGGCGGCGGACGGCTGGAGCTGACCGAGGACGACGCTCAGGCCTGGATCGCGGCGATCAACGACATCCGACTGGCGTTGGGCACGATTCTGGGTATCGGCCCGGAACTGCCGGACCGACTGCCGGCCGGCCACCCGATGGCGGCGCATCTCGACGTCTACCAGTGGCTGACGGTGCTGCAGGAGTACCTGGTTCTCGGCCTGATGGGTAAGCCGATCCGGTGAACACTGCGGCAATTGACTTCGGGTCGATCACCGATGTGCCCGGAGTCCTGGTCGGTCAGCACCATCGCTGCGACCCCGATGCCACCGTCGGCTCGGCCGATGACCCGGGCACTGGATGGGCCTGCGGCACAACGGTTGTGCTGGCTCCGCCCGGGACGGTCGGCGCGGTCGACGTTCGTGGCGGCGCGCCGGGCAGCCGGGAGACCGAACTGCTGCACCCGTCCAACACCGTCCGGCACGTCGACGCGGTGGTGCTCACCGGGGGCAGCGCCTTCGGCCTGGCAGCCGCCGACGGTGTCATGGCGTGGTTGGAGGAGCAGGGCCGTGGCGTGTCGATGACCGGCGGAGTGGTGCCGATCGCGCCCGCCGCGGTGATCTTCGACCTTCCCGTCGGCGCCTGGAACGCCCGGCCCACCGCGGACTTCGGCTACGCGGCCTGCTCGGCTGCCGGTGTCGCGGTGGCGGTCGGCAGCGTCGGTGCCGGCGTCGGTGCCCGGGCCGGGGTCCTCAAAGGCGGCGTGGGCACCGCCTCGATGCGACTGGCGTCCGGTGTCACCGTCGGCGCGCTGGTCGTGGTGAACTCCGCCGGGGAAGTGTTCGACCCGGGCACCGGGCTGCCGTGGATGAGCGCACTGGCCGGTGATTTCGGGTTGGCGGCGCCGCCCGCCTCGGAGGTGGCCGCGTATGCCGCCCGGCACCGGGACAACAGCCCGCTGAACACCACCATCGCGGTGGTCGCCACCGACGCCGCGCTGAGCAAGGCCGGCTGCCACCGCGTCGCGGTCGCCGCCCAGGACGGCCTGGCCCACGCCATCCGCCCCGCCCACACCCCACTCGACGGCGACACCGTCTTCGCGCTGGCAACCGGATCGGTGACGGTGCAACCGGATCCCGATACCCCGGCGGCGATGTCACCGGAGACCAAGCTGACCGCGGCGGTGGGTGCGGCCGCGGCCGACTGCCTGGCCCGCGCAGTACTGGCCGGGGTGCTGGCCGCCGAGTCGGTGGCCGGGATCCCGAGCTACCGGGAGGTGTTCTCGGGGGCCAGCCAGAGAGTCCCCGCTGTGTGAGCCACACTTCAATGCGGCGCTGGTGTGACATCTGCCACTAGGTTATCGTCAGTCCACTCGCTAGAAATGCGAAGAGGGTTGGCCGAGATGACGGTTCGTGTTCCACGTGGTGTTCGGGCAGCGGCGGCGGCAGCAGCGGTGGGGTTGGCACTATCCGGATCGCCGTCGGTGGCCTCCGCCGACGACGGCGGAGGCGGTACCGAGGCCGTTTCTTCCGGTCCTTCCGCTTCGGACTCCTCGAGCGGGTCCCAGCGGTCGGCTCGACCGGCGCGGGGCAGCGGGGGCCGCGGCGCCACGGGGTCGCGTGCGCCCACCACCGCCACGCCCACCGACGCCACGCCCACCGACGCCACTGCACCCGACCAACCCCCGACACGGCGGGGCAGGGCGATGAGCCCGATCGCCGACAGCGCGGCAGCGCAGCGCGGCGCCCCGGATTCGACATCGGGCGGCTCGGCGATGATTCCGACTGCGGCGAAGATGCCTTCCGCAGCGACACGTCCCGTGGCAGGCGCTGTTCCGGTGGTTCGCGGTTCTTCGGTGCCCAGCCGTTCTGCTGTTCCCGGCCTGTCCCAGCTTGTCGCGCCGGTGGGGTCGGCGACTTCGGTTGCGGCCCCGGTGGCCGCGCCGGCCGCTGCGACCGGGTGCTCTTGGTGCGGGCTGGAGAAGGCGGTCGCCGATCGGTCCTACGCGGTGGGATCACCTGCGGCGCGGATGCAGGCCAGCCCTCTCGCGCGTCAGATCAATTCGGTCATCAACGGACTTCTCGACGCCGCGGCGAACTTGGTGGGGGTGCTGCCCGGCGGAGGGTTGAAGGACCTGCTGGCCGGGGCGTTGCTGTTGGCCCGCAAGGACTGGGCCGGACAGGGTTTGCAGGGCGTGGGTGCTACTTCGGCTGTTGCTGCTGCGGCGGCGGGATCGACGGCGGAATCGGCTGTCCTCGATCAGCTCGCGGCGGATCTGCAGGCCTGGCAAGTGGCATCGATGGTGCGAGACCTGACGGTGACCCAGACCGCGCCCGGGGTCTTCTCGCTGTCCTGGGACGCACCGACGCTGCCCACGCTGCCCGAGGCCACGTTGAGCGGTTGGGGCATAGCCCCGGGTATCGAGGTCACCAGATACCAGGTCAAGATGGGCGTGTCTTTGGTCAATCCCTACGCCAGCGACCCGCAAACCGAGACCACGGTGTACACAGAGTCCGGCACGCAGAATTACACCTACGAATCTTCGGTGGCTTTTCAGAGAATAGCCTTCACGGTGACGCCGGAGTACTCCGCATCCCTGCCCAATGGCAGCACCCAGGGTATCGGCAACATCAGGTTGTGGAGCGGGGTCGATGCGCCCGATCCTCTGTTATCGATGTTGTTGGATCCCACCGCAATGCTGGCGGCCTCGGACGGCTCGGTGTGGGTCAGCTACCAACGCTCCCCGCTTGCCAAGACCATCCACCGGATACTCCGCTGGATGAATCCTTACGCGATCGGGGAGTCGACGCAGTTCTACGGGTACATCAGCAATGCGGACGGCACCGGGCCCGGCGATGTTTTGACTGTCACTGGTTGCGAGTCCAGCAGCAGGAAGCAGTGCGAGCTCCCCAACGGGGGCCTGATCCGACGCCACTCCGAGCAGGCGATAACGCTGGCCACTAGTGAACAGGCTTGGGGGACAACGCCTCCGAACGGCACCGACCTTCTGGTTGGAGCCGGAGAACGTGATAGCGACGAGACCACTGCCAAGTTCGACCTGAGGACCGCACGCTTTGGCTCAGATTCGGTATCGGTCGCGACTGGTTCGGCTGAGACGGGGTGGACGACTCCGGTGTTGTTGCAGGCGACGCCGACGAAACTGCGGGGCGGCTGGGCCGGTTTTCTGAAGTTTACCGTGGGGACGCTTTCGATACTGACCGGGAACTTTCTGGGGCCGTACCGGAATGCGAGGGACAAGATCGAAAGCCTTGACCCGGCGGCCAAAGCGAAGTTTTTGCAGTTCCTCGCCGAGCCGCTGCCGGAAAACCAGGTGCGCCAATACAAGTTCGTCGACGGTCAGTGGCAAGTCGCGCAGAGTTTCGTCACCACCATGGACGGCGTCAACGGCACCGGGGGCGGTGACACGAACAATGCCACCAGTGGCACGAGATCGGTGGCGATTCCGCACGCGTTGGTGGAGTCCGCCGACGGCCAGATCTTTGTCGCCAGCAGGGGTTTGGCTGGCGGAATCGGAGCGAACAACCGCAGCGGGTGGGCTAGGTTCTCGCCGGGTTTGAGCACGCAGGTGGGGTATGTCCACCGACTCGGCGGGCAGGACATCACCTTCACCGGCAGCATCGGCTCCGGGCAGCCCGGGTCGTCGCAGGGGTCGCTTCCAGGTGTGGTGTTGACGGTCACCGAGATGGATGCGGGCAGCAATGCGATCGTTGTCGGTCAGACCATCTCAGCGCCGGGTCTGCCCGAGGGAACCCGCATCATCCGACAGCTCACCTATGGCTCCGACGGATCTGCGGTTGGCAACCCCAACCAGACACCGGCCGACCTGGCTGGGGTCGGGACATATCTGATCGCGGGCGCACCGGTCGCGATCGGTGCTACGACGATGAGTCAGCTTTCGGCCCAGACCATTGTTTTGAGCGGCGCACCCACCTGGGGCACCCTCGTCGCCGCTCCGGACGGGTCGGTCTGGGTCGGGATCGACGACCTGGGGAACTCTCTCGACCTCGAGAACCCGAGCAAAAGTCCGACAACCGACATTCCTATTTTCCGCAACGGCGCGCTCGAGCAGATCGCGCCAACCATGGACGGGCCGTGGGCGACGCAACCCATCAAGTACGAGTTCATGCATCCCCCGGCCGGTCTTGCCATCACCGACACCTCTGGCACCCCGCCCGTCAAACTGGTCGGGAGCATCTCCGGCACCACGCTGACGGTCTCCCAGGTCGGATCCGGTCGGGTCAACAATGCGAACCAGTTCATCGCCGGCACCGGGCTCGAAGTCGGCCAGTACATCACCGGAGTCGGTGTGGGCGCCCTGACGACGATCACCAAACAGCTCACCGGTACGGGTGGTGTGGGCACTTACGAGGTCAGCACCCCGATGGGCGAGCAGTCGGTGGGGCTGGGCTCGTCCACCTTCGGCGCGCCCGGCATCGAGATGGCAGCCGACACCTACGCCCTGTGGGTGAACGACTCCACCGCGAACGGCCGCGATGCCGATCTTTCGTCTTACCTCGGCCTGTTGGCAATGTTCTCGTATCAAAAGAACGCAACGCCAGGTCCGGACGGAAATGTCCCCAAACCAAGCCCAGGAGACTTCTCAAAATACAGTTCCCGACGATGGTTTGCCACGGGCGGCACTGTGCGGTTCAACAATTCGGAGGATTTCAAGCTGAAGTCCACGGTCATACGCATTGACTCCTCCTGCAAGGACACGGCCTGCGGCAACCGCCAGGATGTGGGCAAGGGTGCGATGGGGCTTATCCCGGTGCCCGGACTTGACGCTGTCCTGGTTGCGGTGGGTGCGGTGTCGACGTTGAGCGAGCTCGGATACGCCGGCGGGTATTGGGGCTGCAGAGCCGGCCTTGGCGGTGGCGGAGGCTACGCGTGCAAATCTGCGGGCAGTGCGGGACAAGGGCTAGCGGGCTCGTTGTCGAAGGCGTGGAAGCGGGGCAGCGGGAAGATCGTGCAGGTCGAATACAACCCGAATGCCTACCAGGCCGAGAACGGCGGTCCCCGCACCAATGGCCTGGACTTCTTGAAGGTCACCAAGACCCTCGACATCCCGACGTCTTGGCTGGGCACCAGCGAAACATTCATGCAGGACGCCGGCCGGCCGCAAAGTTTGGCACTGGGGCCGGATGGGTCGATCTACATGGGCGGGCGTGGGTCGGGGGGTGCGGAACGCGCCGCGTTCCTCAGCTCCTTCAACCCGGTCAACTTCATCGGCTCGTGGGCGAACGCGGGATGGGGGGCAACCTTTTCCTACCTCGGCGTCATGTTCATTAACTTCGTCGCAAATCTCAACGTCCTGGTGTGCGAAGACGTCAAGGGCGGTCAGAATTGTCTGAACAATAATTCGTTTCTCGACCCGTATCGAGAGGCCTACGACTGGACGACGAAGGGGTCGCCTTCGTTCGTCGCTCAGGTGTGGACCCCCACCGAGGGGCTTCTGGACACCCCCGGGGATCCGATCGAGATGGGTCCCATCCCGCGCATCCAGACCTTCGGGCAGGTGTACCCGTTCGCCTCGCCGGTGACGGTGGATCCGAAGACTGGTCTCCCGACGGGAGCCCCGGAGGGGGTCTTCGCCCAGAACGCACAGTTCGGCGGCGCGGTGTTCCTGCCGACCACTCCGGCGAATCCCTCCGGACTGACGGCGACCCCGCTGGTCAGCGGTGCCACCGGTCAGTCGACGACGGTGACCTGGCAGCCGCCGGCGACGCCGAAGCGCTCGCCGGTGATCTCCTACAACGCGACCGCGTATGCGGGAGACACCTCCGCGACTATGACGACCACTGGGACGTCGGCGACGTTCACCGGCTTGAGCCCCAATGGCGGAACCACGTACTACACGGTCGGCGACACCAATTACTTCGGTTCCAGCAGCGACGCGAACGGCCAGACATCCGGTGGCCAACTATGGCTGGCTGCCGACGGTAAGACGGTCCTGTCGACCAAAGGTCTGGGCGTCGGAATGGTCAACGACGGCACGCCGTTCACCAACGGCGGTGTGGACCGCAACGGCAACGCGTATTCGTGGAATGCCATCGGCGGGTCGGAGTCGGCCACGCTGGCCTGGAACGGGGTGAGCTTCGGACTGGGTTCGGTGGCCAGCCTCGCCATCAACGGTGCCGGCGGTCAGCAACCGAACCAGCCGAATGTCGTCCGGGCCCAGGGCCAGACGATCACGTTGACGCAGGCTCAGCAAGCGGCCCAGATCGACACCACAGGCAAGGGCGTCGAACAGGCCGTCAACCTCGTCAACCTGGCCGGTGCGGCGGTCAACGGCGGTAAGGCAGCGCAGAGCATCACGCTGAACTACACCGACGGAACCAGCGAAACCTGGACCCAGTCGTTCAGCGATTGGTGCACACCGGATTACAACCCCAACGAGGGCATCGTCTCGGTGCAGACCTACCGCAACACGACTACCGGCGGCACCGAGCAGACGACGAACTACATCTACGGCTACTCCCATCCGATCGCCCAGGGCAAGACACTGGAAAGCGTGACGTTGCCGGTCAACCCCGACGTCATCCTGGTTGGTCTGGCGCTGTCGACGTCGATCGCGGTGTCGCTGGGGCAGAACGTCTCCAACAGCCCGCTGAACAAGTTCGGGATCACCACCCCGCCGTGGCAGGTGGGTAACAATCAGGGCTTCGACGGCAACGGCAACTACTACGACGCCTACGCCCTGAACAACACCACCGCCCCGGGCGGCGATGTGATCTCCCGGGGCTACCCGCCGCCGAAGGAGATCCTCATGTCCTGGGCGGGCTCGACGTTCCAGGTGGGCCAGATCCCGACGAGCAACAGCGAGGTCGGCGGCAAGAAGGGCCCCCGCAACGTGGCCGCGTTCGACGGGCAGACGATCTACATGCCCAGTGGTGCCTACACCAACATCCAGTTGATCGGGGCCGGCGCCAACGGCACCCAGCCTGACCAGAGCATCACGGTGAACTTCACCGACGGCACCACCGCGCCGTGGACACAGACCTTCAGCGACTGGGCCGCTACCCCGGCCCCGGGGTCGGTCACCGGTGAGGCGGTGATGAACGGCGGGACCCAGATCAACCAGTTGGGTAACACGGTCAACCGGACCGCCAACGTCTACGGCTACTCCTACGAGATCCCGTCGGGCCGAACGGTGCAGTCGCTGACCCTGCCCAAGAACGGCAACGTGGGCCTCCTCGGTATCTCGCTGGTCGGGACGCCATCGGTGGCGCCGTGGGGTGGGGTCGGCATCGTCACCGACGGGACCGTCACCTCCTCCTCGGGTGGATTCGACGGCGCCGGCAACTCCTACTCGTGGAACCTGCTGACCGGTCAGTCCACGCCCGCATCCGCGAATTTCGAGGCGACCATCAACAGCGGCACGGCTCCCGCCACCTTCACCGGCAGTATCAACTCCGGCCAGACCGCGACGTTCCTGGGAGGTATCAGCAGCGGTACCGCCGGCTCGCCGGGTACCACGTTGGCAGTGTTCAAGGTCGCTAAAGGCAGCACAGCGCTGGCCGTCGGTCAGTTCCTTTCCGGGGCGGGTGTGGCCGACGGAACGGTGATCACCGGGCAGCTCAGCTACGGCACGAAGGGTCAGCCCATCACCGCCGCCACACCCGCGCTGTTCCTCGGCGGAGTCGGCACCTACTCGGTGAGTGTGCCCCAGTCGGTGGTGTCGGACACGGTGCTGGAGGCGTCGCAAGCGGGGACGACCCTGACGATCGACGGCCCGGTCGCGGGCGGCGCCCAGTTCGCCCAGCTCGGTTCCCCCGGTGACAGCTGCTCGACGAACTGCCCGGTGCTCACCGGATCAGGTGTGGCCGCGGGAACGACGATCACCAAGAATCTGAGCACCTCGGTTGGCTTCACCGCGACGATCAACAACGGATCACCGTCCGTCGGAGTCCCGGGCACCACGCTGACGGTCACCGGGATCAGCGGCACTCCGCTGGCGGTGGGCCAGGTAGTGACCGGTGCCGGCGTGGCCGCGGGAACCACCATCACCGGGCAAATCAGCGCGGTCAACGGCAGCGCCGGCGGCGTGGGTACCTACTCACTCAGCGGTAACGCGCAGTCGCTCGGGTCGACGGCGATGACCGCGACCCAGTACCGGTACGCGTTGAGTGGTCCCGCGCAGTGGGATGCACCCTCCACGCCCATGAGCGCGACCGCACCGGGCAACACCCTGACGGTCTCCAGTGTGACCGGCGGGACGATCACCGTCGGCCAGACCATCGGCGGATCGAACTTCTACACCCAAACCAACGCCAATTACACCGGAAGCATCAACAACGGCCAGCTCGCCGGCTTCACCGGCGGTATCAGCAACGGAACCCCCGGCAATGCGGGCAACACACTGACGGTCGCCACCGTGACCGGCGGCACGCCGATCGCCGTCGGCCAACTCATCGCCGGCAACGGGGTGACGGCGGGAACCACGATCACCGGTTTCGTCAGCGGCACCAACGGCGGAGTGGGCTCCTACACGGTCAGCGGCACGCCTCAGTCGGTCGCGTCGTCGACTTCGATGAGCGCGGCACAGCCCGGAACGACGTTGACGGTCACCAGCATCAGCGCGCCCACCGGAGTGGCCCTCGGCATCGGCCAGGCCGTCACCGGTCCCGGGGTGGCACCGGGGACGACGATCGCCGCCTTGGGGACCGGCTCAGGCGGCGTCGGCACCTACACGATCAGCGGGCCGCCGCAGTGGGTCGCGCCGTCCACCGCACTGACGACCACGCAGCCCGGTGTTCCCCTCGTCGCCGACAACACCACGATCACCGGCTTCGTCAGCGGCATCAACGGGGGTCCCGGGGTCTACACCGTCAGTGGTTCGCCGCAGGCGGTTCCCTCGGCTCCGATGGCGGGTAACACCAAGGAACCGCTGTCGACCCTCGTCACCACCACGCCCTGGAACGGCGTCGGCTTCGAGATCGGTGGTCCGAACAAGCCCAACATCCTGCGCGGGGAAGGGCAGACGGTCTACGGCTCCTACATCAGCAATTCCAACAACACCCAAACCCTCGCCCTTGCTCAGCAGTTTGTGGACGCCTGCACCGGCGGCGGCTGTGTGATCAACCTTGCCGCCGCGGGAACCAATGGGAATCAGCAAGGCAACACCCTCGTCCTGAACTACTCCGACGGGTCCTCGGACTCCATTTCCCAGTCCTACAGCGACTGGTGCACCCCGGTGTCGTTCATAATCGACGGCAGCGGCGGGGCCATCGGATCGGCGAATTTCACCTACACGGCCTACCCGGTGAACTCCACGACGCCCACCCCGGGGATGCTCTCCTACCCGGGTGAGTGGATCATCTCCTCCCAGCCCTACCGTGATACCGCGTCGGGAACCAGGCAGACCACCACGAACTACGTCTACGGCTACTCCTACTGGGTTCCCGAAGGGAAGACGCCGGTGTCGATCACGCTGCCGGCCGATCAGAATGTCGGGGTGCTGTCGCTGTCGGCGACGAAGCCGGCCATGGTGAACCTCAGCGGCGAGTACAACACCTTCGGTATCACCACCGCACCGTGGCAGGTGGCCAACTCGCAGGGCTTCAACAACAACGGCCAGTACTACAACGCCAGCAATCTGAACCTCGGCTGGAAAAAGGGATCGGACTCGGTGTCGTCCACGATCTACATGACCTGGGCCGGTGCGGCGTTCGAGTTGCAGAACATGGTGACCAACAGTGACCAGGTCGGCGGATCCAAGGGCCCGAAGAACGTGGTTCAGAGCAGCGGCCAGACCATCTCCGTGCCGTCGGGTGACTACGCCAACCTGTTCCTGATCGGCGCGGGCAACGGCACCCAGCCGAATCAGGTGCTGACGCTGAACTTCACCGACGGCACCACTAAGCCCTGGACGCAGACCTTCAGCGACTGGTCCAGCACACCCACGCCCGGTTCGGTCGCCGGCGAGGTGCTGGTCAACGCCGGCACCCAGATCCTGCAGAACGGAAACCAGAGCGGTAGCACCGCCAACGTCTACGGATACAACTACGCGATCCCGGACGGTCTGACGTTGCAGTCGGTCCAATTGCCCAACAACTCCGGTGTGGGTATCCTCGGCATCTCCCTGGTCTGATATCGCCCGGAGGGAGCGGGTCACGTCGGGCAAGTAACCTTGGGGCCATGAGCGTTCCGGCTCCGTCATCGACGAACCCGCCGGCCAAGTGGCCGGCGTGGAAGCTCGGCGGCGCGACGATCCTGATCTTCGTCGCCCTGCTCTACCTGGTCGAGATCATCGACACGTTGAGCGGACATGCCCTGGACCGCAACGGGATCCGGCCCTGGGAGGAGCGCGGGCTGTGGGGCATCCTGTTCGCCCCACTGCTGCATGCCGACTGGGGACACCTGATCTCCAACACGGTTCCCGCCCTGGTGCTGGGCTTCCTGGTGACGCTGACCGGAATGGGCCGTTTCATCAAGGCCACCGCGATCATCTGGATCCTCGGCGGCCTGGGAACCTGGCTGCTCGGCGATATCGACCGCTGCCCCCTGGGCACCAACCACATCGGCGCCTCCGGCCTGGTGTTCGGCTGGCTCGGCTTCCTACTGGTGTTCGGCTGGCTGAGCCGCCACCTGTGGTGGATCGTGGTCAGCGTGGCGGTGCTGTTCTACTACGGCAGCATCCTGTGGGGGGCGATCCCGGTGCTGAGCGGCTGCGGCGGGGTGTCCTGGCAGGGCCACCTCTCCGGGGCGATCGCCGGGGTGCTGGCGGCCTACTGGTTGTCCAGTCCGGAACGGGAGTCCCGGGCGGCCCGCAAGGCCGCGCCACCATTGCCCGGACAGCTCACGTGAGCGACCCGTCGGCGCCGATCGGGATCTTCGACTCCGGTGTGGGCGGTCTGACGGTGGCCCGCTCGATCATCGACCAGTTGCCCGACGAGGACATCATCTATGTCGGCGACACCGCCCACGGGCCGTACGGACCGCTGCCGATCTCCGAGGTCCGCGCGCACGCGCTGGCCATCGCCGACGATCTGGTGGGCCGCGGGGTCAAGGCGCTGGTGATCGCATGCAACACCGCCTCGGCGGCGTGCCTGCGCGATGCCCGGGAACGCTACGACGTACCGGTGGTCGAGGTGATTTTGCCGGCGGTGCGCCGGGCGGTGGCCACCACCCGGTCGGGGCGTATCGGCGTCATCGGAACCCAGGCCACGGTGTCCTCGGGCGCCTATCAGGACGCTTTCACCGCCGCACGCGATGTCGAGGTGAGCGCGGTGGCCTGCCCGCGGTTCGTCGACTTCGTCGAACGAGGCGTCACCAGCGGCCGTCAGGTGCTCGGGCTGGCCGAGGGATACCTCGAGCCGTTGCAGCGCGCCGAGGTGGACACCCTGGTGCTGGGCTGCACGCACTACCCGTTGCTGTCCGGGGTGATCCAGTTGGTGATGGGCGAGAAGGTGACGCTGGTGTCCAGCGCCGAGGAGACCGCCAAGGATCTGCTGCGGGTGCTGACCGAGCGGGATCTGCTGCGCCCGCACGACTCGGGGCCGACCTCGCGGGTTTTCCAGGCCACCGGGGACCCCGGGGCGTTCACCGCGCTGGCGGCCCGGTTCCTGGGCCCGGTGGTGACCGGGGTGCACGCGCCGACTCGGCTGCCGCATTGACGTCCACGCAAAGTCACAATTTTCCCACCCGTTACGTGGCAAGCTTAATCTGTGCGAATCACGGTCCTGGGCTGCTCGGGCAGCGTCGTCGGGCCTGATTCCCCTGCTTCCGGCTATCTGCTGACCGCCCCGGATACCCCTCCACTGGTCGTCGATTTCGGCGGGGGAGTGCTGGGCGCGCTGCAGCGCCACGCCGACCCCAACGAGGTGCATGTGCTGCTCTCGCATCTGCACGCAGACCACTGCCTGGACCTGCCCGGGTTGTTCGTGTGGCGGCGCTATCACCCGACGCCGGCCGCAGAACGCGGATTCATCTACGGGCCCAGCGACACCTGGACTCGGCTGGCGTCGGCGTCCTCGCCGCTGGGGGGTGGGGACCTTGACGACTTCACCGACATCTTCGAGGTGAAGGAGTGGGTCGACGGTGAGGTGGTGACGATCGGCGGGTTGACCGTGCTGCCCCGGTTGGTCACCCACCCGACCGAGTCCTTCGGCATGCGCTTCACCGATCCCGACGGCGTGACGCTGGTCTACAGCGGTGACACCGGTCTGTGTGAGTCGTTGGTCGAATTGGCCGCCGGCGCTGACGTGTTCCTGTGCGAGGCGTCCTGGACGGACTCCCCGGATCGGCCCAAACACCTGCATCTGTCCGGTGCCGAAGCCGGCCAGGTGGCCAGGCGGGCCGGGGTGGGTCGACTGCTGCTCACCCACATCCCGCCGTGGACCTGCCGGGACGCCATCATCAGCGAGGCGAAGGCCGAGTTCGACGGGCCGGTGCACGCGGTGGTGGCCGGCGAGGCTATCGATATCCGCCGCGCCGGTTAGGGTTTCACCGTGACTTCACGACAGGACGGCCGGCGCGACGACGAAATGCGGCCGGTGATCATCACCCGCGGCTTCACCTCGAACCCCGCCGGTTCGGTGTTGGTGGAATTCGGCGACACCCGGGTGATGTGCACCGCCAGCGTCACCGAAGGGGTTCCGCGCTGGCGCAAAGGCTCCGGGCTGGGCTGGCTGACCGCCGAGTACGCCATGCTGCCCGCCGCCACCCATACCCGCTCGGACCGGGAATCGGTCAAGGGCCGGCTCGGCGGGCGCACCCAGGAGATCAGCCGACTGGTCGGCCGTTCGCTGCGGGCCTGTATC